>JAJYHA010000322.1 GCA_021784995.1 Myxococcales bacterium | reverse complement strand
CTTCCTCCACGGGCACGACGGGGAAACGCGCCATGAAGGCGCCGGTGAAGAGTCCTGCGCCGACGCGCTCGGCCGTGCCGTTCTCGTTGTACACCTTGACCCGCGTCATGCCGGAGCTCGGCGAGTCCTTCTTGCAGACGTAGCCGCAGAGCTCGACGCCCTCGAGCTGCCGCAGTCGCTCCTGGGTGAACCGGCGCATCTGCTCGGTCAGATCGACCCCGGTGCGGCTGACGAGACGGGGAGCCTTGGGGTCGCCGACGAGGTGCATCGAGGGGCGGGGCGTCGGCATGCCGCAGTCCGACTCCGGGCAGACGCGCTCCCACTCGACGAACGGGTCGAGCATCTCCACCAGGAACGGGTCGTACTTGTGCTGCCCGTCGTAGCGGACCTTGTCGCCGAGCAGGCACGCGCTCACGAGCACGCGAACCGGGCTCGTCGCTCGTGCTCGCCGTGGGCCCTCGGGGGGCGTCGACGTTGCCGGGTCCGAGTCGCTCTCGACCGGCAGACGGGACGGGGAGAGACGATCACTCACGGCAGCACCAGCCCTCTTCAATCTCGGTGGATTGTGCGTCTTGAACGACGGCGGGGCAACCCGATCGGCGTGCCTGGATCGCTCGGCCGGCCGCACCGCGAAAGGAGAAGACGCAAGGATCGCTCGATCGGGGAAGCCGGGCACCGCGGTGTACGTGCCGCCGCTGCCCCACGAGGTGCCGCCTGCTCGGCGACGTCGAGAAGTACCTCCACGGCGCCGACACTCTGCCGCCGCTGGTGCGCGCCGGGCTCGCCCACGTGCAGTTCGAGACCATCCACCCCTACCTCGACGGGAACGTAACCGCCTGGGGACCCCTTAATCGGGGGTTCAGCGGGCCGACCAGAATGGCTCCCCATTCTGCACGGATTCCGTACGGGTTGTCCGTCTCTCCAGGAGATTCGGGCGGTTGTGCGACCTGTTGAGGTTTCGGTTGCTTGCCCGCGCTGGCGAGACGGACAGAGGGGCTGTTATCCGGTCGCCAGCACCCCGGCCGAGCGAGGTCGTACTCCGGAAGTTCCGGATTTGGAGAGCGGTCGCCCGGAAAGGTGCCGCGACGCGGAATCGATCTCCGAACGATGGGCAGAGGCGACTTGCGTGAAGCGCTCCCCGCTGAGTTCCATCGTGGCTGCCTTCATAAGCCAGGCTGTCGTCCGAGGATCTGCGCCACGAACCCGCCCGGCCGCTCGGCCACGAGCCGCTTGATGCGCTCGCGTGTGTCCGTGGAGCTGCCGGCGCGCTCGGCGGCCTTGGTCGTGCTGTCGTACGCGGCCCAGACATCGGCGCTGGTGATCTCGTACCCGAACCCCTCGGCGAGCCAGCTCAGCGCGAGCATGCCGGCTTCGACGGCGAAGGCCGGTTGGCTGCCGGCAAGATCGCGCGCTGCGCGCGTGAGCGTCTTCGGGTCGCAAGCTGTCCGGCGGGCGAGCTCGAGCGCCTCGTCGTAGAGCCCGGCCTCCTTCGCCGCCGCGAACCACTTCCCTTCCTCGCCCGGTGTCGTCTTCACCAGGTCCATGAGCACCTGCGCAGGGGGCTTGTGCGGGTACTTCTTGAGCACGGCGCGGAACGTCGCGAGGTAGGTGCCTCCTTGGTGCGCGCGCACGCCGTAGCGCTGGTATGCCTCGTCGACCAGTCCGCTCGAAAGGAGGATCTCCTCACAGAGGGAGTCGACCTCCCAGTCGTAGGTCCACGGCCCGCGGCACGACTCCGCGTACTGGATGGCCTCCGCCTTCTTGCCCATGGCCGCGAGTGCCTTCACCGCCCACCGCTTGTAGGGCCAGATGACCCGGTCCGCCGCGACGATCTCGACGATCTCGTCGTAGCGCTCGGCGCGGAAGAGGGCGCTCAGGCACGCCGAGGTGCCGTGGAAGTGGCCCCGCAGGTTGGGATCGGGACTGAGGGCCATGCGCGTGATGCCCACGAGGCGATCGGACCACGCCGAGGCGAGCTCCTTGGTGACGCAGAGCTCACCCCAGTAGTCGGCGAGTCGCTCGATGTAGGGGATCTGGTCGGCCTCGTGCGCCTCCCAGAGCCGTTCGAGCCACGCGTCACGCGCCTTCGCTTCGGCCGGCGCGCTCGCGACCACCGCGACCAGCTCACGGATGGCGTTGTTCACCGCGGTACCGATGGCTCCCGAGGAGCTGTCGACGTGCTCGAGCGCAGGCGAGACCCGCTCGAAAAACGCGACCGCGCCGTCGGCGGCAAGCGCCGGGTCCTTGCGTGCGACGCCCTTGATCTCGCTGACCGCCTCCTTCACCCGCTGAATGGCGGGTTGCGACTTCCAGCCGAAGGCCTGCCGGCGAAACCGGGCGGTGAACGCCCACTTGTGCCTACTCGATGGCGCCCTCTTCATGGCGCACCCAGCGGGCCGCTCAGCAGGAACTGCTGCCAGGAGGTGGCCGGGACTCCCGCGCGCTCTGCGCTGGCGCGACCGGCTTCGTCGCAGATGACGAGCGGGCGCAGCTCCGGGTGGCGGCGAACGAGCTCCAGAAGCGCCTTCAGCTCGCTCATCTGGAACGCGCCGCTCTTCACCTCGACGGCCCAGCGGCCCCAGCTTCCCTCGAAGACACCGTCCACCTCGAGCGGCTCCTCGCGCCAGTAGGAGACCTGCTGGCCCGCGTTCCACGCGTGCGCTAGACAGGCGTTCTCGACCCAGGCGCCGAAGCGCTGCGGGTCCGAATCGGCGCTGGCGATCCCCTTGGGGTCCATCACGGCGACGAGCGCGTTGTTGAGGGTGACCAGCTTGGGCGGCGCCGACCTACGTCGAGCCGCACGGGCCGAGAACTTCGGCAGCGCCGCCACCAGGAAGGCCTCCTCGAGGAGCGCGAGGTAGTGCGCGATGGTCTCGAAGGCTCCAGCATCCTGCAACTGCCCCTGGATCTTTTGCAGGGAGACGATCTGGGCTGGCGATGACGCCGCCACGCCGAACACCTGCCTGAGCAAGGCCGGGCGCCGGACGGCCGCCAGGGCTAGGATGTCTCGTCCGATGGCAGGCTCGAGGATGGCGTCGCGAACATAGGCCGACCATCGCGGCACGTCCTCGTGCAGCGGGAACGCGCCCGGATACGAGCCCATGCGCACGAAGAGGTCGGCCGCCTTTGCCGGCTTGAGCTTGAAGACCTGGGCGATCGAGCCTGCCGACCAGTGCGTAAGGGTCAACCGCTCGAACCGGCCGGCAAGGCTCTCGCGCGAGCCGGCGGCGAGGTGCAACGCTGACGAACCAGTGGCGACGATGTGGATGGGAGTCTTCTTCCGCCGGAACCGGTCCCAGATGCCCTTGAGGTGCGCCGCCCAGTCGTGGAGCAGGTGGGCCTCGTCGAGGAGCATGACCGCGCGGCCCTCGGCCGTGGCCACATCCTCCACCCGGGCGAGGAGCCGCTCCCAGAACCCGGGGAGCGCGGCCTCCGGTGCGTCCGCAGCCGCGTACACTGCCTGCCGTCCAAGGCGCTCGGCGATCTCCAGCAGTAGTGTGGTCTTGCCGACCTGCCTGGGGCCCGCCAGCAGCTGGATGCGGCTTGGCGCGGGATCGGCGAGACGCTCGGTCAAGGCGTCGCGACACTCGACGTAGCTCTGGCGGAAGTCCTCGCCTGCCATGCTCGAATAATTATTCGACCACATCCGAACGTCAAGGACACCAACCGTTGCCTCAGCGCCGGGACTCGGACCGCCGGAGTCTGGCGCACCAGCTTCCACCGTTGGCTGTCGGAGCCGTTCCCCGGCGCGAGCCGATCGCCGTCACCGGCCTGGTGGACGCCGTGGAGCAGGACGCCGTGGAGTCGGGTGGGCGCAACGGGCCTGCGCTGCGGGCCCGGCTCCGCGAGCGGGAGCTCGCGGCCCAGGCGCTGAAGCTGGAGGTCGAGGATCTTGAGGTCCGCCACGCCGAGATGGGCCAGCAGGTGCTCGACGCCAGCAGGGTGGAGGACTCGTACCGGGACCTGCCCCGGATGATCGACGTCGCCGTGGCCCGGAAGGACTGGCTCGCCCTGCGCTACCTCATCCCGGTCGCCATCGACACCGTCACCTGGCACGAGGATGCGGCCAAGGGGGAGCGGGGCCACGCCGTCATCCGGCTCTACCCGCTGCCGGCCGGCATCACCGGCGCCTCGCCGGGCCCAGAAAAGGAGCGGCCCGCCGACCCCTTAATCGGGGGTTCGGCGGGCCGTCCAGAATGGCTCCCCAGGCATGACTCGAACATGCGACCCGGTGATTAACAGTCACCTGCTCTGCCAACTGAGCTACTGGGGAATATCGCGCCGCGTCTTCTACATCAGGAGGCGCATCGGCGGCAAGTCGTACGGGAACACCAGGGCTCAGCCCCGCGGCCGGGCGCGCGCCTCGCGGAGGGGCTCGCCGTAGACCGGCAGGTATCGCGCGCCCAGGTCGAAGAGGAGCACGGCGAGGACGACGAGGGCGACGCTCACGGCGATCTCGACGAAGGAGGGGAAGTAGTGGAAGTCGCGATAGCCCGCGTAGGCGGCGAGGCTGACGTCGAATCGGTTCAGCACCACCCCGAAGGCGGCGAGCCCGGCGGCCCAGGCGAGCCCCGCCCGGCTGCGCCGCGCCCCGGGGAAGAACCCGAGCATCGCCGCGGGCAGCGCCACCGTCCCGAGCAACTCCAGGTGCAGGAGCAGGTGCGGGACGTCCAGCACCCACACCCGGACGTCCCGGGCGTAGAGGTCCGTCACCTTCATGGCGAGGTAGACGAGCAGCGCGATCGCGAGCCCCTTGCCGGCGGAGGAGAGGGCGCCCATCTCCGGCTCCCGGCGGTAGGCCCGGGCCGCGATCAGGCCCTCCAGGACGACCACGGCGAGACCGCCGACCACGGCGCTGGCGTAGAAGAGCGGCCCCAGCGCCTTCGACGCCCACAGGCCGGACATCTTCTCCGGGACGAGCAGGAAGAGCGCGCCCAGCGAGGACTGGTGCATGGTGGAGAGCACGATCCCGCCGACCACGAGCGCCACGTAGATGCCCCGGAAGAACCTCGTCCACCGCTCGGCCTTCAGGACCTCGAGCCCCAGGATGAGCACCTCCAGCGCGAGCACCGCGGTGTAGAGCATCACGCACCACGCGACCTCGAAGAGCACCGAGCTCGAGTTCCACAGGACGAGCGGGTGCCAGATGCGCCAGGGGAGGCCCACGTCGAGCACGATGCCGGCGACCGCCATCAGGTAGCCGACGAAGGCCGAGAGCTTGGCGGGCCGCAGCAGCGGCGCGAGGTGCTTCAGGTCGAAGACGTAGACGGCGGCGGAGAGGCTGAAGCCGCCGGCGGCGAGCGCCACGCCGACGATCACGTCGAAGGTGATCCAGAGCCCCCACGGATACCCGTCGCTGAGGTTGGTCGTCGCGCCGAGCCCGAGGACGAGCCGGGCCGCGGCGGCCACGGCTCCGACGCCGAGCAGCACGTAGGCGGCGACGCGAAGCGGGGTGAGGCCGGAGCTCGCTCCGGCCGGCTCGGCCTTCTGCTCGCGGGTGGTCATGGGATCAGCCCTCCTTCCCGTCCTGCTTCCGGACCTCGTCGCGGCGCCGGTTGAGGTGGTAGAGCCCGAGGGCAGCGCCGCCCACGGTCACCGCCACCCAGGGCACCTTCGCCATCCAATCGTGCCCGGCGCGGCCGTACGGCACCTCGCCGAGGTCGGTGCGGAACCCCTCGAGCTCCAGCCCGAGCGCCTCCAGGGGCAGGGCGGTGAGGTAGAGCACCGCCGTCCCACCGGCGGTCTTCTCGCCGTAGACGGTGGGGGCGTACTTCCCCGGGCTGGTGTCGATGCGGCGGTGCGCCTCCGCCAGCAGCTCGTCGCGATCCCCGAAGAGCAGGGCCTCGGTGGGGCAGGTGGTGACGCACGCCGGTGCCTGCCCCATGGCCAGCCGGTCCGCGCAGAGATCGCACTTGCGCACGTACGGGACCGCCGAGCTCCACTCGTATTTCGGGACGCTGAACGGGCAGGCCACCATGCAGTAGCGGCAGCCGATGCAGCGGTCGTCGCGGTAGAGCACGGGGCCCTCGGTGAGCTTCACCAGCGCCCCGACCGGGCAGGCGGAGGTGCAGGCCGGCTCGAGGCAGTGCATGCACTGCCTCTTCACGAAGCTCCACCTCACGCCGCCGGAGGGCGTGGACGTCTCCCGGAACAGGACGCGGGTGAAGTTGTTCGCGTCGAGGTGCTGGGGGTTCCCACTCGTCGGGGAGAAGGCGCTCTTGCCCGCCGGCAGCTCCTTCCAGCTCTTGCAGGCCACCTGGCAACCCCGGCATCCGATGCACCGGGTGGAGTCGATCAGCATTCCCTTGGCCATGGCTGCGCTCGCCTTTCCTCTCGCTTCAGGCTCGTCACGTGTCGTAGAGGGAAGCGCCCATCCGGCGGAGCCCCCGGCCCTGGGCGGCGACGTCGAGATGGAGCGTGGACCAGTCCGCGAGGAACAGCTCCTCCTCCCCCGCTCCGGCGTACGTCTTCAGGTACCCCCCGCAGCCGGCGCAGGTGTCGAGCCGCAGGCCCGGGTCCTCCTCGACCTGCAGGACCTCCAGCCGCTCCGGGTTCTCCTCGCCGCAGAACGGGCACCCGATGCGCCGATACCGCCAGCGGGTCCCGCAGCAGCCGCAGATCATGAACCGCGGCCGCGCCGCCTCTCCCGGGGCGAGCCACGCCATCGCGGGGAGCGAGCCGCAGGTCGGGCAGTGACCGCGGCCCCACCGTGCCTCGTCGCGCCATTCCGCGGGCGAGGCCGCTGCCGCGAGGACCGGGCGCGCCGCGGTCCACCCGAGGAGCCGGAGGAGACCCGCGTGCCGCGCAGCGGGATCGGGAGCCGCGCAGGCCAGGATCCACTCCATCGCCCGGTCCCGCTCGCCGGGATCTCCCCGGAAGGCGTCGCGCAGGTCGCGGCCGGCGGCCACCAGGTTCCCGGGGAGGGGGGAATCGACCAGTCGCTCGACGATCCGCCCCAGCGCGCCCGCGACGGTGGCCGAGAGCTCGCTCCGGACCCTGGCGCTGCGGAGGAGGGGCGCGTCCGCCGCCGGGTCCGGTGCCCACGACCCCCGGCGTGGCTCCGCGCCCGGGGCCTCCGCCGCGGCCTCCTCGACGATCCGCTGGAGCCGGTCCACCGGCTCCAGGTAGGGATGCGCCGCGATCCACGCCTGTCGGGCCGCGCTCATTCCCGGGCCCTCAGCGCGAGGCGATCGCCTCGACCTTTCTCACGTCCACGAGGCACGCCTTGGTCTCCTGCGCGCCCGCTCCCGGGTCGAGCGCGTCCAGGGTGACCACGTTCGCGCTCGGCCCCTGGCTCAGGCCGCGGAAGCCCCAGTTGTACGGCATCCAGACCGTGAAGACCTCCCGGCCGCCCACGCGCAGCGGCTGCATGCGCTTCGTCACCAGAGCCTTCACGACCACCTCGCCGCGCGCCGACGAGACCTTCACCGGCTCGCCGTTGCGGATCGACAGCTTCCGGGCGAGTTGCTCGGGGATCTCGACGACGGGCTCGGGCACGATCTCGTTGAGCCAGGGCACGTTGCGGGTCGTGGCCCCGCCACACCAGTGCTCGGCGATGCTCGAGGTCATGAGCACGAAGGGGAAGTCCTTCGCGGCGCCGACCGGCTGCTTGCCCTTCACCCGCGGGTACTTGAGCGCCGGGTTGTTCTGCGCGGCCGGGTGCAGCGCGTTCGGGACCGGGCTCTCGACCGGCTCGTAGTGCTCAGGGAGCGGTCCCTCCTTCGGGACGTAGGCTCCGTCGCGGGGGAGATCCTTCTCCTTCGGATCCGGATCCTTGTAGGCGGCAGCGAAGAGGCGGCCGACGCCCTCGGGGGTCATGCGGAAGGCGCGCTGGCCGTTGGGGGTCTCTGGGCCGTCGGTGGCGACCGGTACGTCCGGCGTGTCGTGGCCGGTCCACTTCCTCTGCGCCTCGTCCCACCAGACGAGGGGCTTCGCGCCGGCCCAGGGCTTCCCGGCGGCGTCGCAGGAGGCCCGGTTGTAGAGGACCTTCATGTTGCCGGGCCAGGTCCATGCGAATCCGGGGTACATGCCGAGGCCCGAGGGGTCGCTCCTCGAGTCGCGGCGCCTGGCGAGGTTCTTCCCGCCGCCGAAGACCCCGGCGTAGATCCAGTTCCCCGACGACGTCGAGCCGTCGCCCTGGAGGTCCGGAATCTTCCGGATCAGCTCGCCGGTCTTCACGTTCCTGCCGTTGATCTCCTGGAGCACCGCCTCGGCCCGGCCCTCGGCCGGGTAGCTCCAGACGGCCCTCCGCAGGGGCTCGTCCTTGGGATCCCGCGAGTCGCGGTACAGGTCGCGCACCCGGCGGAAGACCGCGTCGAAGACCTCGAGGTCCTCCTTCGCCTGGCCCGGCGGCTTCACCGCGGCGTGCCGCCACTGCACGAGCCGGCCCGACCCGGTGATGCTCCCCTCCTTCTCCATGAAGTAGGCGGCCGGGAGGAGCAGCACCTCGGTCCGGATCGACCGGGGATCGGCGCCGGGCCGCTGCCAGAACTCGGCGGTCTCGGTGCGCCACAGCTCGCTCACGACGAGCGTCTCCAGCTTCGACAGGGCCTCGTGCACGTAGTTCAGGTTGGGGTTGGTGACCATCGGGTTCTGCCCGACGACCCACAGCAGCTTCAGCTCCCCCGCGTACGCCGAGTCGACCATCCCGTACACCGAGTAGTCCTTGGTCCCCCTCTTCTTCGGCAGCCAGCCGTAGCCGAAGTCGTTGTCGGCGGTGGCGGCCTCCCCGAACCAGGCCTTGAGCCCGTTCACGGCGAACTTGCGCCGGAAGGTGCCGTTCGCCTTCGTCCAGTCCCGGAGGGTGGGCTGGTCGTGGTTCGGGGCACCGAGGTAGCCGAACATGTACCCGTTCAGCACCGCCATGTCGGTCGCGCCCTGCACGTTGGGCTCGCCGCGCAGCGCGTTCACGCCTCCGCCCACCTTCCCGATGTTCCCGAGCAGGAGCTGCAGGATGCCGTAGCAGCGGATGTTCTGGATGCCCACCGTGTGCTGGGTCATCCCGAGCGCGTACAGGATGGTCCCGGGCCTGTTCTTCGCGAAGGTCTCGGCGATGAGGCGGATCTGGTCGGGCGGGATCCCGGAGATCTCCGAGCCCACCTCCAGGGTGTACCGGGCGAAATGGGCCTTCAGCTTCGAGAAGACGGTGCGTGGGTCGTCCAGGCTCGCGGCCCGGAGGGGCTTGCGAGTCCCTGCGTCCGCCCGGTACGCCCAGGTGCCGGTGTCGTACGCGTGCTTCTCCCGATCGTACCCGGTGAAGAAGCCCTCCGCGAAGCCGAACTCGTCGCTGGCGAGGAAGAGCGCGTTGGTGTGGAGCTTGACGTACTCCTCGTCGTAGAGCCGGTGTTCGAGGACGTGGTGGATCACCGCGCCGAGGAAGCCGATGTCCGCCCCGGGCCGGATCCGCGCGTAGATGTCGGCGATCGAGGAGGTCCGGTTGAAGCGCGGGTCGACGTGGATCACGATGGCGCCGCGCTCCTGCGCCTTGCGGATCCACCTCATCGACATGGCGTGGTTCTCGGCCGCGTTGCTCCCCTCGATGAGGAAGACCTTCGCGTTCTGGAGGTCGATCCAGTGGTTGGTCATGGCGCCCCGGCCGAACGTGGTCCCCAGACCGGGGACCGTGGGGCTGTGTCAAAGTCTGGCCTGGTGCTCGATGAAGCCGGCCCCGAGGAGGCGGCCCATCTTGGCGAAGAGGTAGCACTCCTCGTTGGTGTTCTGCGCGCCGCCCAGGAACCCCAGGGCGTCGGAGCGGTTCACCGGGTACTCCTGGCCGCCGCTCTTCTCGGTCGCGATCCAGGTCGCGTCGCGGACCGCCTTGATCCGGCGGGCCAGCCTGTCGAGAGCCTCGTCCCAGGAGATCTCCTGCCAGCGGTCGGCGCCGGGCGCCCGGTACAGCGGGACCCGGAGGCGCTGGTCGGAGGCGTGGGTCGCCACCATCGCCGCGCCCTTGCTGCACAGCGCGCCACGGTTGATGACGTGGTCCGGGTCGCCCTCCAGGTTCACGAGCTTGCCGTCGCGGACGTGGCAGATGATGCCGCAGCCGCACGAGCAGAAGTTGCAGACGGTGGTGGACTCCTTGGCGCCCGCCAGCTTGGTGCTGGCCGCGGCGGCCCGGACCTCGCGCGCGTCGGCGACATCACCGAGCGCGAGCCCTAGCCCTCCACCGGTGGCGAGCTTCAACCACTCCCTGCGGCCGAGACTCACGGGAGACTCCTTTCGGCGCGCGCCGAGGGGGGGCCGCGCCAGGGGGCAGGAATCGCGTGTCGCCGGGAGTATGAGCGCGGGTCGTCGTGGAACTCAACAGGCGCCGCGGTTCACCGCGCCCGCCACTTGACATCAATCAAGCCCGCTCCTCGGGCGAGGAGGGGCAACCCCGGGGCTATACTCGAGGCGTGGACCCGCTCCTCGACGACAGCCCTGCGCGGCGCCACTTCGCCGACCTGATGTCGCGCCCGGCCATCCCGCTGGCCGAGGCGGCGCTGGCGATCGCGGAGGAGGAGTACCCGCACCTCGCGGTCGGGGAGTACCTGGGGCGGATCGACGGACTGGCGGCCGAGGTGGTGGACCGTCTGGGGAGCCAGCGCACCGCGGCGGACGCGATCCGGCAGCTGCGGGGCGTGCTCTTCGAGCGGCACGGGTTCCGCGGCAACCAGGAGGCCTACTACGACCCGCGCAACTCGTTCCTGAACGAGGTGCTCGAACGGCGGCTCGGCATCCCGATCACGCTCTCGGTCCTCTACATCGAGGTGGCGGCGCGCGCGGGCCTCACTCTCCACGGGGTCGGGTTCCCGGGCCACTTCCTCGTGAAGCACGTGGCCGGCGAGCGCGAGACCTTCATCGACCCGTTCCACGGCGGGGAGATCCTGTCGGCCGACGACTGTCGCGCGCGCCTGGAGGCGGCCGCGCCGCGCGGAGCGCGGGAGCACAGCCTGGACACGGTGACCCCGCGGCAGATCCTCGGCCGCATGCTGCACAACCTGAAGAAGATCTACGTCGAGACGGGCGACGACGTGCGCGCGCTCTGGGTGATCGACCGGCTGGTGCTGCTGGCGCCGGAGAGCCCGGTGGAGCGGCGCGACCGCGGCCTGGTCGAGGCGCGGCTGGGTGGCTCCGCCGCGGCGGTGGCCGACCTCGAGGCCTACCTGGCGGCCACGCCCGCCGCGGACGACGCGACGAGGGTTCGCGAGCTGGCGGAGCAGCTCCGCTCCCGCGCCGCGCTCCTCAACTGAGCCGGCCCGGATCCGTCAGCGGGCCGGGGCGCCCGTCCCGGGGACGAGCAGGCGCGCCTCCGGGACGTTGTCCGGCGTCACCCCGCCGTACCAGACGCCCTCCGGGTAGACCACCAGGGCGGGCCCGTGGGCGCATGCGTCGAGGCAGCCGGCCGCGTTGGCGCGGACGCGCCCCTCGAGGCCACGCCGCCGCAGCTCGCGCCGGAGCGCGGCCCGCACCTCCGCCGCGCCCTTGCACGCGCAGCAGCCGCGCGGATCGCCCTCGGGCCGGCGGTTCTCGCAGACGAAGACGTGATGGAGGAAGCGTCCCACGGCCCATCTCTATCCGGAGCCGCGCCGGCGTGCCACCGGCGACGGGCCACCGGTCCGGCAGCCGCTCCCCGCGCCGGCGGCGCTATCCCTGATCCGCCAGGAAGCGCACGCCCAGCTCCTGCGAGCGCCGGGTGGCCGCCTCCACCGCGTCGATGAGCGTGGTGCGCAGCCCGCCCGCCTCGAGGGCGTGGACCCCGGCGATGGTGGTCCCGCCCGGGCTCGTCACCTGGTCCTTGAGCCGGCCGGGGTGCTCGCCCGTCTCCAGGAGCAGCTTCGCGGATCCCAGCACGGTCTGCGCCGCCAGGTCGAGCGAGGTCGCGCGCGGCAGTCCCATCTTCACGCCCGCGTCGCTCAGGGCCTCGATGACGAGGAAGACGTAGGCCGGCCCGCTCCCGGACAGGCCCGTCACGGCGTCGAGCTGCGACTCGTCCACCTCCACCGTCCTGCCGACGGCGTCGAAGAGCGCGCGCGCCTGGCGGAGGTCCTCGGCGGTGGCGTGGGCGCCGGCGCAGAGCGCGGTCGCGCCGGCGCCGACCAGCGCCGGGGTGTTCGGCATCGTGCGCACGACGCGGACGCCGTGGCCCAGCTTGCGCTCGATGGCCGCGACGGGGACGCCCGCGGCGATCGAGATGACGAGCTTGCGGTCGTCCAGCGCCGGGGCGATCTCGGCCAGCACCCCGCTCATGATCTGCGGCTTGACGGAGAGGACCACGACGTCGGCGCGCCGCGCCGCCTCCACGTTCGAGGGCGTGAACTGGACCCCGTAGCGCTGGACGAGCTCCGGGCCGCGCTCCGCGCGCCGGTCGGCGCACACGATCTCGCGCGGCTCCGCCACGTGGCCGCGCAGGAGCCCCTTCACGAGCGCCTCGGCCATGTTGCCGGCGCCGAGGAAGGCGATGGTCTTCCCGAGTGACATGCGCGGACTCTACCCGATGACCAAGCCCTCGCGCACCGTCTCGCCGTCCCGGGGGCGGCCCCGGGCACGCGGGGCGGGCCGGGGGTGCGCGGCACGCCTCCTCTCGGCGATGATGGGGGGCATGCCGCTCCTCTTCGTCTTCGTCGACGGCGTCGGCGCGGGCGCGCGCGACCCGGCGGTGAACCCGCTCGCGCGCCGGGAGCACCTGCTGTCGCAGTTCGGGGACGGCACCGGGACGGCCCTGCCGCGCGGGGGGCGCGTCGCGCTGGCCGACGCCTGCCTCGGGGTGGCGGGACGGCCGCAGTCGGCGACCGGGCAGACCACCCTCCTCACGGGCCGGAACGCCGCGCGGAGCCTGGGCCGCCATCTCCTGGGGTTCCCGAACGCGGCCCTGCGGGAGCTGCTGGCGCGGGAGTCGATCTTCCGCGCGCTGGCGGCGGCCGGGCGGCGCGGCACCTTCGCGAACGCCTACCCGGTCGCCTACCTCCGGGCGCTCGGCTTCGGCTGCGAGGGCGAGCCGGAGTTCGCGCTCGGCCGGCGGCGCCCACGCGCGTCGGCGACGACCCTCGCCTACGCGGCGGGCGGGGGAGCGTTCCGCACCTGGGCCGACGCGCGCGCCGGGCGCGGGCTCACCCACGACATCACGGCGCACCGCGCGCGGACGCTCGGGGCGGACATCGCGCCCCGCTCCCCGGAGCGCGCGGCGGAGCTGCTCCTCGCGCTGGCCGCTGGCCACGACCTGACGCTCTTCGAGTTCTACGAGACGGACGAGGT
>JAJYHA010000059.1 GCA_021784995.1 Myxococcales bacterium | reverse complement strand
TTCTGGTGGATGACCTCCCAGCGCTTCTTCTCGTCCCGGAGCTTCTCCACCAGCGGGGCGATGACCGCGGCGGGGTCGCGGTCGAGGTCGGCCACGTCGGCCACCTTCTGCCCCGAGACCACCACCTGCGCGGCGCTGACGGCGACCACCGGCGCCACCTCGATGAGCTGTCCGTGGCGGGCGTCGGGCAGGCGGATGTCCTTCTGCATGTAGAGGATCTCGCCGGTGGCCGAGAACTGCTGCAGCAGGAAGATGACCAGCATCGTCATCATGTCGACCATGGGGACCACGTTCAGGTCGGCGTTGGTCGAGCGCCGCCCCTTCGCGATCTTGCCGCCGAGCGCCTTCGAGCGCGCGAAGCGCGGGGCGGGCCGCTTCCCGGGCTGGACGATCGGCACGGCTACCCCGCTCCCATGACCGAGACGTTGGACAGCCCCGCCCCGATGCACGCGTCGATGGTGTGGACCAGGTCCGCGTAGAGCACCGCGTCGTCGGCGGCCACCGTCACGGCGGACTGGTCGGGGAACTCCGACTTGAGCTTCTTCAGGCGGTCCACGAGCGCCTTCGTGTCGTACTGGACCGAGCCGTCGGCGCCGCGGGCGGCGACCGGGATCTCCACCGTGGCGCCGGCGCTGGTGGCGAGCACGTAGCCGCGCTGCCCCATGGTGAGCGTGACGGTGAGCGTCTTCTGCGGCTGCGCCTCGGGCGTGCCGTCGCCCATCGGCGCGACCTGCAGCCGCGACACCTGCGTCCACACGGCGGTGAAGAGCAGGAACGAGATGCAGCAGGCGAGCAGGTCGATGGCCGGGACCACGTTCAGCGTCGCGTCGAGCGAACGCCGGGCCCTCCTGCCGCCGCCGCCTTCCGGGAGCGATGCGCCGCCCATGAGCCCCTCGCGCGGCCGCTACTCCGCCGCCTCGTCGCCCGCCGCGACCGCCAGCGCCGGCATCTTCATCTTGTCCCGGTTGGCCACGATGAGGTTCAGGACGCTGACCGACGACTCGTTGATGTCGTCCACCATCGACTGCGTGCGCCCCTGCAGCACCGAGTAGAGGATGAGCGACGGGATGGCCACCGAGAGGCCGAAGGCGGTGCAGTACATGGCCTCGGAGATGCCCTGCGCGAGGATGGTCGCCTTGTCGGCCGGGTTGGCGTTGGCCACCGCGCCGAAGGAGTGGATGAGGCCGATGATGGTGCCGAGCAGGCCGAGCAGGGTGGCCACGTTCGAGATCATGGCCAGGTAGCCGGTGCGCCGCTCGATGCGCGGCGACTCGCGCAGGCTCGCCTCGTCCATGGCGGCCTGCACGTCCGCCTCGCCCTTCGGCACGTTGATGAGGCCGGCCTTCACCACCGACACCAGCGGCGTCCGCTTCTGCCCGGCGCAGTAGCTGATGGCCCGGTCCAGGTCGCCTGCGTAGACGTGCTTCTTCAGCCCCTTCAGGAAGGCCTCCTTGTCCACCGAGGACCTGAAGTAGAGCGTGACGACGCGCTCCACGACGATCGCGATGGCGAAGATGAGCGCGATCGAGATCGGGTACATGCCGATCCCGCCCGCGTCGAACGCCTTGAACATGCTGCCGAACAGGTCACCCATCGCGGCCACTCCTCCGGGACGTTGGAGCGGATTCCGTTCCCATCCGCGGCACGTCTGTCCCACGAACGCGCGACATCGTGCTCGACGGGTAGCACCAGGGATAACGTCAGTCAACAAAGGGGGTTACACACTTTCAACCACCCGCCGTGTGCACCTCCCACAGCGGACGACCCGGCGCCCGACGACCCGTGTCGCCCGCCGTTGCCCGCCGGGCGCGGCGAGGTGTAGGTTCGCCGCTCCGCCGCGGGGGAGGGGCCGCGCGCCGCCCATGGCAGACCCGACCGCCTTCGCTCCCTACCGTCTCCCACCCGGCGCGCTGCCCGCGGAGGCGGCCAGGCGGGCGGCGGGGTGCGCCGCGGAGCCGCTGCTGGTGGGCCTCGACGTGCCGCTCCCGGCCGCCATGGTGAGCCAGGCGCTGGCCGACGTCCCGGCCGGACATGCCCCCGCGCCGGAGGAGGCCTGCCGCGCCGCCGACGGCAGCCCCTCGGGCTCGCCGGGCCAGCCGCGGGCCTGCCTGCTCTCGCCGCGCCACCGCGACCGCGTCGAGCAGGCCGTCGCGCGGGCGCTCGCGAGCGGCTTCGCCGGGGTGTGCCTCGACCGGCCCGATGCCCCGGTGGCGCAGGGGATGCTCGGCTCGGGCTTCTGCGCCGACTGCCAGCGCGCCTTCTCGCGCGAGCTGGCGCGGGAGTACGGCGACGCCTTCATGCCGCTCGACTACCTCGCCATGACGCGCGAGGCGCTGGCTCAGTCGGCGGGCGCGCTCGGCTGCGATCGGCTCGCCTTCGGACGCGACTTCTGGCGGTTCCGGGCCCGGGCTCTGGAGCGCGCGGTGGCCGCCTACGTGCGTCCGGCCCGCGACGCCGCGCGGGCCGCGGGCCGGAGCTTCGAGGTGGCGGCCCAGCTCGAGGCGGTCGGGCCGGCGCAGGTCGCCGCCGCGCGCCACCTCGACGCCGCCATCTTCCCGGTCAAGGCCGACACCCAGACCACCGGCGCCGGCGCCTTCCGCCTCCTGCGGGCGGCCATGGGGCGCCGCCCCTGCGCCGCCGCGCTGACGGGCACGGTGCCGCTCCCGGTGCTGCGCCGGCTGGCGGGGGTGGCCGCCGCGTGCGGCGTGGAG
>JAJYHA010000297.1 GCA_021784995.1 Myxococcales bacterium | reverse complement strand
GACGAGGACCTGCACGCTGTCCTTGAAGTTCTCCATGTGCGGCCCGAAGAGGACCGGCCGCCCCTGCCCCGCCGGCTCGAGCACGTTCTGCCCGCCGCGCCGCGTGAAGCTCCCGCCCACGAACACCAGCGTCGCGAGCCGGTACGCCGTGGGCAGCTCCCCGATGGTGTCCAGGACCGTCACCGGCGCCGGTCCGGCCGCCGCGCCGCCGCTGCGCAGCCGCGCCGCCAGGCCCGCCTCCGCCGCCAGCGCCAGGACGCGGCCGGCCCGCTCGACGTACCGCGGGGCGATCACGAGCCGGAGGCCGGGGCTGCGCCCGAGCAGCTCGCGGTAGACGTGCAGCACCAGCTCCTCCTCCCCCTCGTGCGTGGAACCGGCCATGAAGACGGGCGCGCCGGCCGGGAGGCCCATCTCCACCCGCAGCGCGTCCACGCGCGCCGGGTCGGCCTCGAGGACGAGGGCGTCGAACTTGGTGTTGCCGGTCACCCACACGCGGTCGGGCGCCGCGCCCAGCCAGAGCACGCGCTCGGCCTCCTCGTCCGAGCGCATCAGGAAGAGGTCGATCGAGCGCAGCGGGCTGCCGATGGCCCGGAAGAACGTCCGGTACCGCGCCAGCTTCTCCGGGTCGAAGCGGCCGTTGGTCAGCACGACGCGCGCGCCCGCCGCCCGGGCGGCGCGGATCAGGCTGGGCCAGATCTCCGTGTACTCGAGGACCAGCACGTCGGGGGCGAGGCGCCGGACCGCGCGCCGGGTGGCGAGCGGCAGGTCGTACGGCGCGTAGAGCACCACGTCGGCCTCGGTCAGCTTCTTGCGCGCCATGGCCAGGCCGCTGTTCGTGACGGTGGTCACCACGACGCAGCACCCGGGCACGCGCCGCTTCAGCTCCTGGAGGATCGGGTGCAGCGCGAGCAGGTCGCCGGCGCTCGCCCCGTGCAGCCAGAAGCGTGGCGCGCCGCGGCCGGCGTCGAAGGAGCGCCGGTAGAGCCCCAGCCGGAAGCGCTGGCCGTGGCGCAGCTTGGGGTGGAAGAGCAGCACCGGCAGGAGCAGCACGAAGGCCAGGGTGCTCGCGAGGGCGTAGAGGAGGTACACGGCCGTCCCGCTCAGGAGCGCGCCCGCAGCGGCGAGGGGCGCCCCGCCTCGTCGCCCTCGAGGATGCGGTGGAGCCGCGCGTACTCGCCGCGGCGGGCCAGGAGCTCGTCGTGGCGCCCCGTCTCGACCACCCGGCCGCCCGAGAGCACCACGATGCGATCGGCGCCCCGGACGGTGGAGAGGCGGTGGGCGATGACGAGCGTGGTGCGCGGGGCTCCGGCGCCCCCCACCCCCATCAGGCCCTCCAGGGCGCGCTGCACCTCGCGCTCGGCCTCCGCGTCGAGGGCGCTGGTCGCCTCGTCCAGGATCAGGATGGGGGCGTCCTTCAGGAAGGCCCGCGCGATGGCGATCCGCTGCCGCTGGCCGCCCGAGAGCAGCACCCCCTTCTCCCCCACCACGGTGTCGTAGCCCAGGGGGAGGGCCGCGATGAACTCGTGCGCGTGCGCCATGCGCGCGGCGCGCTCGACGTCGGCGTCCGACACCCCGGGACGGCCGTAGGCGATGTTGGCCCGCACGGTCTCGTTGAACAGCACGGTCTCCTGCGTCACCACCGCCAGCTGGCCGCGCAGCGACGCCAGCGTCACCTCGCGCACGTCGACGCCGTCGACCGTGATGCGGCCGCCGGTGGGGTCCCAGAAGCGCGGCAGCAGGTTGGCGAGGGTCGTCTTGCCGCCGCCCGAGGCCCCCACCAGCGCCACCACCTCGCCCTTGCGCAGGGCCAGGCGGACGCCCTGCAGCACCGGCCGCTCCCCGTACGAGAAGGAGACGTCCTCGAAGGCGATCTCCCGCGCGAAGGGCGCCAGGACGGCCGCGCCCCGGTCGGGGACCTCGGAGCGCGCGTCGAGGATCTCGAAGATGCGCTCGGCCGCCGCGCTCCCCTGGAGGGCGATCTGGCCCACCTTCCCGAGCTGCTTCACGGGCGTGTAGAGCAGGAGCACCGCGGCCACGAACGAGAAGAACTTCCCGGCCTCCAGCTCGCCGCGCAGGATCCGGCCCCCCACCCACCAGATCGCGAGCGAGAGCCCGACGGCCGCCATGACCTCCATGAGGGGCGAGGAGAGCGCCCGCACGAGGAAGCTCCGGCGCATGATGCGCAGCCACCGCAGGTTCTCCTGCCGGAACCGGCTCGACTCCCAGGCCTCCATGCCGAAGGCCTGCACCACGCGCATCCCGGAGAGCGCCTCCTGCACCAGCTCCGAGATCCTGCCCAGCGCCGACTGCGACTGCTGCGTGACGCGCTTGAGGCGGCGCGCGAAGCGGGCGATGGGCAGCAGCGTGACGGGGACCGCCACGAAGGCCATCAGCGACAGGCGCCAGTCGAGCACGAAGCAGTTGAGGAGCATCACCACGATCGTGAGGCCGTCGCGGATGTAGCTCGAGACCGCGTAGGAGACCGCGGTCTCCACCGACTGCACGTCGGTGGAGAAGCGGCTCATCAGGTCGCCCGAGTGGCGGCGGGAGAAGAAGCCCGGGCTGAGCCCGAGCAGGTGGTCGAAGAGCGCGCCGCGGAGGTCGGCGATCACCCGCTGCGCCACCATCCCCATCAGGTAGAACTGGCCGAAGTAGGCCAGGCCCTTCACGAGCGCCAGCGTGATGATGACGATGGGGAGGAGCGCCAGGAGGCGCTCGCGGTCCGCCCGCTGCAGCCACCCGGCGAAGTCGAGCGATCCGGGCACGAAGCGAGCGAGCTGCGCGACGGCGCGGGTGTGCCCGGTGAAGAGGAACTCCAGCACCGGCCCGAGCAGGTTGACGTAGGCGGCCGTGGCGAGCGCCAGGACCACCATGCACGCGAGCGCCGCCGCGAACCGCCCCCGGTACGGCGCGGCGAAGCGCAGGAGTCGGAGGTAGGCGCTCAAGCCGCCAATCGTAGACGAGCCGTCGCGATTCGGGAACCGCCGCGCCCGGCCGCCTCCCTACTCCTCCACGCCCTTCACCTTGCCCTCGGCGCGCCGCTTCTCGACGATCTTCTGCGCGATGTGCGGCGGCACGGGATCGTAGTGCGACTGCTCCATCGTGAAGTAGCCGACCCCCTGCGTCAGCGACCGCAGGTCGGCGTCGTAGCTCATCGCCTCGGCGTGCGGGCAGAGCGCCCGGACCAGCACCCCGCGCGGCAGCGGCTCCATGCCCTGCACCTTGGCGCGGCGGCTGTTCAGGTCGCCCATCACGGCGCCCACGTACTCCTCGGGGACCCGGACCTCCAGCCGCATGACGGGCTCGAGCAGGATGGGCCGCGCCTCGATCACGGCCTTCTTGAAGGCCATCGAGCCGGCCACCTGGAAGGCCATGTCCGAGCTGTCCACGTCGTGGTAGCTGCCGAACACGAGCTTCGCCTTGAAGTCGACCACCGGGTAGCCGGCCAGCGGGCCCGACGCCAGGGAGCCCCGGATGCCCTTCTCCACCGACGGGATGAACTGGCGCGGGATGACGCCGCCCACGATGGCGTCCTCGAACTCGAAGCCGTCGCCGCGCGGCCTGGGGTAGAGCTCCACGTGGCAGTCGCCGTACTGGCCGTGGCCGCCGGTCTGCCGCTTGAACTTGCCCTGCGCCTTGGCGGCCGCGGTGATGGTCTCCAGGTAGGCGGGCGTCGGGCTGGAGAGCGTCATCTCGACGCCGTGCTTGCGCTTCACGCGCTCCACCGTGACCTCGATGTGGGCCTGCCCCATCCCCTTGAGCAGCATCTCGCCCGTGTCCGGCGAGCGCGAGAGCTCGAGCGAGGGATCCTCCTCGATGAGCTTGTGGAGGGCGGCCGCCGCCTTGTCGTCGGCGTTCCGGGTGTGGACGGCGAAGGCCACCGGCCGGTTCGGCGCCGGGAAGGGGTCGAGCGCGACCGGCGCGTCGCGATCGCAGAGCGTGTCACCCGTGTGGGCGTCCTTCAGCTTCATGAGCACCACCACGTCGCCCGGCCCGGCCTGCTTCACCTCCACGGTCTGGGCGCCGTCCGTCTTGTAGAAGTGCGCGATGCGCTCCTCGGTCCGGGTGCGCGGGTTGACCAGCACCGCGTCGGGCCGGAGCGTGCCGGAGAAGATGCGCACGTAGTCCACGCGCCCCGCGAAGTGGTCGATGGTGGTGCGGAACACCTGGGCCAGCAGCGGCCCGTCCCCCGCGGGCCGGACCGGCACCTCGGCGCCCCTGGCGTCCTTGCCGCGCACGGCGCGCGCGCCGGGGCCCGGGAGCAGGTGGACCACCAGGTCGAGCAGCTCGCGGACCCCGACCCCCGGCTTCGCCGCCACCGCCGCGATCGGCAGCACCTTCTGGGCCGCGGTCGCCTTCGCCAGCCCGGCCACCACCTCGGCCTCGGTGAGCGGCGCGCCCTCCAGGTACTTGCCCAGCAGCTCGTCGTCCGCCTCGGCCGCGGCCTCCACCGCCGCCGTGCGCGCCGCCTCCACCTGCGCCTGCAGGTCGGCCGGCACGTCCTGCTCGGTCCAGCGCGCGAAGGCCTTGTCGTAGACGTGCGCCCGCTGCGCCAGCACGTCCACGATGCCCCGCAGCCCGGCGCCGGCGCCGATGGGGATCTGCAGCGGCACGGCCTTCACCTTGAGCGACGCCTCGACGTCCGCCAGGGCCCGCGCGAAGTCGGCCCGCTCGTGGTCGAGCCGCCCGACGACGCCCAGGGCGGGCAGCCCCGACTCCGCCACCAGGTCGTAGTGGCGCTCGGTGTGGTTGTGCGCGCCGTCGGCCGCCGACACGACCAGCAGGGCGCCGTCCGTGACCCGGAGCGCCCAGTCCACCTCGGCCAGGAACGAGGCGAAGCCCGGCGTGTCGAGGACGTTGAAGGTCCGGCCGCCCTCCTCGAAGGTCTCCGGGTGGATGCTGAGCGTGAAGTTGCGCTTCTTCTCCTCCGGCTCGGCGTCGAGGCGGGAGGTGGAGCCCTCGGGGCTGGCGCGCTTCGCGTCGGCGAGGCGCAGCAGCGCCTCGACGAGCGCCGTCTTGCCCGCGCCGTCGGCGCCGGAGATGGAGAAGGTCCTGATGATCGGGTCGCTGGCCATGGGTGACGCTCTCCCCCGGGAAAGGGACATCGCCTCGCGCCGGCGCCCCGCGCCGGCGGCATCGAACCTGCGTCCGATGGATCTACCACGGGTCCCGGCGCGGCAGGCGTCCGGCGATCGCGCTCCCGGCGGGGGTCCGCCGTGCGGGCGCGGCCTCAGAACCGCTGCACGAGGCCGGGGAGCGACTCGCCGAGCCCGTCGAGCACGAACTGGATGGCGATGGCGGCGAGGAGCAGGCCGGAGGCGCGCTCCAGGATGTTGAGGCCGGTCCGCCCGAGCACCCGGTCCACCTGCGACGCGCCGGCCAGGATCAGGTAGGAGACGAGGGCGGTGACGGCGATGGCCGCCAGGACGACGGCGCCGTGCCAGACGCGCAGCGTGCGTGCCCGCCCCATCAGCACCACCACCGTGGCGATGGAGCCGGGCCCGGCCAGCAGCGGCATGGCGAGCGGGACGATGGCCACGTCGTCCTTGGCCCGGCCCCGCTCCACCTCTCCGGCCGTGATGCGCGCCTCCGGCGGGCGGGTGCGCAGCATGTCCACCGCCATGACGAGGAGCAGCAGGCCCCCCGCGATCTTGAAGGCACCCAGCGTGATGCCGAGCAGCCGGAAGAGCAGCGCGCCCGAGAGGGCGAAGGCCGCCAGCACGCCCGCCGCGGCGAGCGCCGCGCGGCGCGCCGTCTCCCGCCGCTCCCGGGCCGAGCCGGACGCGGTGAGCGCCAGGAAGAAGGGGACGGCGGCGAACGGATCGACGACCACGAAGACGGCCGAGAAGGAGACCGCGGCGAACGCGACGAGCTCCCGCATCACCCGCCCCCGAAGCCGCTGGCGCGGATCGACCAGACCTTGCGGATCGCCTCGAGGACGATGCGCCGCGACATCTTGGAGGCCCCGACGCGCCGGTCCTCGAACACGATGGGCGTCTCGACCACGCGGAATCCCTTGCGGAAGGCGCGATACGTGAGCTCGATCTGGAACGCGTACCCCGAGCACTGGACCGTGGCAAGGTCGATCGCCTCCAGCACCTCGCGCCGGAAGCACTTGAACCCGCCGGTGAGGTCGCGCACGGGGAGCCCCAGGATCGTCCGCGCGTAGAGCGACCCGCCCCGCGACAGCAGCTTCCGCACGAGGCCCCAGTGGACGGTCCCGCCCCCCGGGACGTAGCGGGAGCCGAGCACCAGGTCGGCCTCGCCCGCCAGCGCCAGCATGCGCGGGAGGTAGCGGGGATCGTGCGAGAAGTCGGCGTCCATCTCGAGGACGAGCCGGTATCCCCGCGCGAGCGCCCAGGCGAAGCCGGCCAGGTAGGCCCGGCCGAGCCCCTCCTTGGCGCGCCGGTGCAGCACGTGGACGCGCGGCTCGCGCGCGGCGATGGCGTCGGCGACCTCCCCCGTGCCGTCGGGCGATCCGTCGTCGATCACCAGGACGTCGACCTCCGTCGTCGCGGCGAGGATGGCCCGCGTGACGGGCTCGACGTTCTCGCGCTCGTCGTACGTCGGCAGGCAGACGAGCGCGGGTCGCGTGGTCGCCTCAGGCATGGGCGTCGAGCCTCCCCGCGAGCTCCTGGGCCACCCGCAGCGGGGCCCCGGGCTCGCCCAGGGCGGACCGGACCTCGTCCAGGCCGCGGAGCTGCTCGGCGCGCGCCGCCCCGTCCACGAGCAGCCGCTCGATCTCCGCCGCCATCCGCTCCGGGCTCGCCTGGCGCTGCAGCAGCTCCGGGACCACCGTCCGGCCCGCCAGCAGGTTCACGAGCGCGAAGTGCGCCAGGCGCACGAAGAGGCGACCCACCAGGTAGGAGAGCCAGGAGAGGCGGTAGACGACGACCATGGGCCGGCGCATGAGGGCGGTCTCGAGCGTGGAGGTGCCGCTCTTCACGAGCGCCGCATCCGAAGCGCCCACCGCGGCCTCGGTCCCGGCCTGCGCCAGCCTGACCTCGAGCGCGGCGTGGCTCGCCAGGAAGGGCCGGAGCGCCTCGGCCGCCAGCGTCGGCGCCACCGGGACGACGAACTGCGCGTCGGGGTGGCGCGCCCGGATGCGCTCCGCCGCCTCGAGCATGACCGGGAAGATGCGACGCACCTCGGCGGCGCGGCTGCCCGGCAGGAGCGCCACGGTGGTGCGACCGGGCGGCAGCCCGAGCTCCGCCCGGTAACGCTCGGGGTCGCCCGGGGGCGGGCGCTCGGCCAGCGGGTGGCCGACGAACCGCGCCGAGACGCCGCTGCCGGCGTAGAGGCGCTCCTCGAAGGGGAGGATGCACAGCATGCGGTCGACCACGCGCGCGATGGTGCGGACGCGCCCGCGTCGCCAGGCCCAGAGCATGGGCGAGACGTAGTAGACGACGGCGATCCCGAGCCGCTTCAGGCGGCGCGCCAGGCGCAGGTTGAAGTCGGGCGAGTCGACCAGCAGCGCCACGCGGGGCCGGCGCGACGCGGCGGCCTCGGCGAGCTGGCGGAGGCTGCGGAAGATGGCCGGGAGGCGCGGGACGACCTCGGCGATGCCCATGACCGAGAGATCCTCCGCCCGGCGGAGGCACTCGAGGCCGGCCGCGCGGAGCCGCGGCCCGCCCATCCCGAACGCGCGCAGCCCCGGCCTGAGCCGGCGCAGCTCCTCGAGGACGCGCGCGGCGTGCAGGTCGGCGCTCGCCTCCGCGGCGACGATGAGGATTTCCGGCGTCAACCCGGCGGCTTATAGCACGCTCCGGCCGCCGAGCCGGTCGCGGCGCGCGGGCCGGGCCCGGCACGGTGAGCCGCGCACCGCGCGAACCCCGCTCCGGAGGCTCGGCTCCCACCGGGACGCCGACGCCCGCGCTGCTGCGCTAGATCATACAGGACATGGAAACGCCCGACGCCCCGGCCGCCTCCGCTCCTCCCCCCACGCGCGATCCCGTGTGCGGGATGCTCGTGGACCCCGAGCGTCCGGTGGGCGGCACCGTGACCCGCGGCCGCTACCGCTACCACTTCTGCAGCGAGCGCTGCCGGGGCCAGTTCGAGCGGGAGCCGGAGCGCTGGTTCGCCGTCGACCCGGTCTGCGGGATGGAGGTGAACCCGCGATCGCCCCGCGGCGGCTCGCTCGATCACGCGGGCCGGACCTTCCACTTCTGCAACCCGAAGTGCCTGGCGAGGTTCCAGGCAGACCCGGAGGGCATCCTCGCGCGCCGGGCCGCCGGCGCGGCCCCGCCGACCCCGGCCCCGGCTCCCCCCCCCGGCGCCGAGGTGGTCTGGGTCTGCCCCATGGACCCGGAGGTCCGCGAGCGGCAGCCCGTACCGTGCCCGATCTGCGGCATGGCGCTCGAGCCGCTGGTGGAGGGCGGGGTGCCCGGCGCGGAGGAGCGCAACCCCGAGCTCGAGAACATGAGCCGGCGGTTCCGCCTCGGCCTCCTGCCCGCGCTGGCCGTGCTGGCGCTCGCCATGAGCCACTGGCTCCCCGCGGCCTGGACGGCGGACCACCTGCTCGGCCCGCGCCTCTCGGCGCTCCTCCAGCTCCTCCTCTCCGCTCCGGTGGTGCTCTGGGGTGGCCGGCCCTTCTTCGAGCGGGCGTGGCTGTCGCTGCGGACCCGCCACCTCAACATGTTCACCCTCGTCGGCCTCGGGACGGCCGCGGCCTTCGGCTTCAGCGCGCTCGCCGCGCTCCTCCCGCCGGAGGCCTTCCCGGCCGCCTTCCGCGGTCCGCACGGAGCGGTCCCGGTCTACTTCGAGTCGGCGGCCGTGATCGTCGAGCTGGTGTTGCTCGGACAGGTGCTGGAGCTGCGCGCGCGCAGCCGCGTCTCGGGTGCCATCAAGGCGCTGCTCGGGCTGGCGCCCCGGACCGCGCGACGCCTCGCCGAGGGCGGGGCCGAGGCCGACGTGCCCGTGGAGGAGGTCCGCCCGGGCGACCGGCTCCGAGTGCGTCCGGGGGAGAAGGTGCCCGTGGACGGCGTGATCCTGTCCGGCGGCTCCTCCGTCGACGAGGCGATGGTGACCGGGGAGCCGATGCCGGTGGAGAAGCACGAGGGGGACCGCGTCACCGGCGCGACCGTCAACGGCCACGGCAGCTTCGTGATGCGGGCGGAGCGCGTGGGGCGGGAGACGCTCCTGGCGCAGATCGTGCGGATGGTGGGGGAGGCGCAGCGCACGCGCGCGCCGATCCAGCGGCTGGCCGACGTGGTCTCCGGCTGGTTCGTGCCCGCCGTGGTGGCCGCCTCCGCGGTCACCTTCACCGCCTGGGCCGCGCTCGGCCCCGACCCGCGGCTGGCGCACGCCCTCGTGAACGCCGTGGCGGTCCTCATCATCGCCTGCCCGTGCGCCCTCGGCCTGGCGACCCCGATGGCGATCATGGTCGGGACCGGCCGCGGGGCCTCGGCGGGGGTGCTGGTCCGCAACGCCGAGGCCCTCGAGGTGATGGAGCGCGTCGACACGCTGCTCGTGGACAAGACCGGAACGCTCACCGAGGGCAGGCCGCGCCTGGGGCGCGTGGTGGCGCACGGGATCGGCACGGAGGACGAGGTGCTGCGGCTCGCGGCCGCGCTGGAGCGCTCCAGCGAGCACCCGCTGGCGGCCGCAGTCGTCGAGGGCGCGCGTGCGCGCGGCCTCGCGATCCCGGAGGCGACGGGCTTCCGCGCCGTCCCGGGGCGGGGCGTCGCCGGGACCGTGGAGGGGAGGCGCGTCGCGCTCGGGAGCGGCGCCTTCCTGGCCGAGCTGGGGATCGAGGCCGCGGCGCTGGCGGCCACGGCGGAGGTGCTGCGGGGCGCGGGTGGGACCGCGGTGCTGCTGGCGGTGGAGGGACGCCCTGCCGGCGTGGTGGAGGCGGTCGACCCGGTCAAGCGCGGCGCGCGCGACGCGGTGGCGGCCCTGCAGCGCGAGGGTGTCCACGTGGTGATGGTCACCGGCGACGACCGCGCGACGGCGCTGGCCGTGGCGCGGCAGGTGGGGATCGAGGACGTCGAGGCCGAGGTGCTCCCGGCGCACAAGGCGGAGGCCGTCGAGCGCTGGCGCGCCCGCGGGCGGACGGTGGCGATGGCCGGCGACGGCATCAACGACGCGCCCGCCCTGGCGGCGGCGGCGGTGGGCATCGCCATGGGGAGCGGGACCGACGTGGCCATCGAGAGCGCCGGGCTCACGCTGGTCCGCGGCGACCTGCAGGGGATCGTGCGCGCGCGCCGGCTGTCGCGCGCCGTGATGCGGAACATCCGCCAGAACCTCTTCTGGGCCTTCGCCTACAACGTGGTGGGGGTGCCGGTGGCGGCGGGTGCGCTCTACCCCGTGGCCGGCGTGCTGCTCTCGCCGATGATCGCGAGCGCGGCCATGAGCTTCTCGAGCGTGACGGTGATCGCGAACGCGCTGCGGCTGCGGCGAGCGCGGCTGACCTGACGGCGCTTGCGCGCCTCACGCGCCGCGCGACATCATGCCGCGCGGGAGGAGCGGAGGCGCCGTGCCACTCACGCCGGGAGGACGAGCGCGGGCCGCGTACGCCGGCGCGTGCGCGGCGGCGGCGGCGGCCCTGCTGCTCGCCTACTCCAACCACTTCCAGAACGCATTCCACTTCGACGACGCCCACACCGTCGAGCAGAACCTCTACCTCCGCGACCTCGGCAACCTGCCGCTCTTCTTCCGCGACGCGCGCACCTTCAGCGCGCTGCCCGCCAACCAGAGCTACCGGCCCGTGGTGACGACCACCCTCGCCCTCGACCACGCGCTGGGCGGCCTGCGCCCCCTCCCCTTCCACCTCGATCAGTTCGCGGTCCTGCTCGGGACCTGCGCGCTGCTCCTCCTGCTCTTCCGGCGGCTCCTCGACCTGGCCGGCCCCCACCCGCGGAACCGGTGGCTGGCGCTCCTCGGCGCGTCGATCTTCGGGCTCCACGGAGCCCTCGGCGAGACCGTGAACTACGTCATCGCCCGCTCCGACATGCTCTCCACGCTGGGGGTCGTGCTCTCGCTCTGGATCTTCGCCGCCCGGCGGCGCGGGCGCCGCCTCCAGCTCCACCTCCTCCCCGCGGTGGCAGGCGTGCTCGCCAAGGAGCAGGGGGCCATGGCGGCGCCCATCCTGTTCCTCTACGCCGCCCTCTTCGAGCAGCGCGTCGCCCTCCGCGAGCTCCTGCGCCCGAGGGTCGCGTGGGCAGCCCTGCGCCCCGTCCTCAGCGCCTTCGCGGCGTGCGGGGCGGCGCTGCTCCTCGCCCTGCGCATGGCGCCCTCCTGGAGCCCCGGCGGCGCGTCGCGCTGGCAGTACGCCTGGACGCAGCCCTTCGTGCTGCTCCGGTACCTGTGGCTCTTCGTCTGCCCCACGCGCCTCAGCGCCGACAGCGACTGGCGGGTCTTCCCCTCCCCGGCCGACCTCCGCGTCGCCGTGGGCTTGGCCGGGATCCTGCTGCTGGCCTGGGTCGCCGTCCGCGCCTCGCGCGCCGCGCCGACCCGCCCCGCGGCGTTCGGGATCGGCTGGTTCTTCCTGGCGCTCGCGCCCACCTCGAGCCTGGTGCCCCTGGCCGAGGTGACGAACGACCACCGCCTCTACTTCCCCTTCGTGGGGCTGTCGCTCGCCGTCGCCGGCGCGCTCCAGGCCGGCCTGGCCTGGCGCGCGGCGCGAGGACGAGCCCCCATGCGCGCGCCGCTCGTGGCCGCGTCGCTCCTCCTCCTCCTCGCCCACGGCGTGTTCGTCCACCACCGGAACGAGGTGTGGCGCTCCGAGGAGTCGCTCTGGCGCGACGTCACCCAGGCGAGCCCGCGCAACGGGCGCGGCTGGATGAACTACGGCCTCGCGCTCATGCGGCGCGGGGACTACGCCGGGGCGGAGCGGTCCTTCGAGCAGGCGCTGGCGCTGGCACCCGGCTACGGCTACGCGCACGTCAACATGGGGATCGTCCAGGCGGCGCTGGGCCACCCGGGACGAGCCGAGCGCGAATTCCGGGCCGGCATCGCTCTCCAGCCCGACGCGCCCATCCTCCGCTACTTCTACGCGCGCTGGCTCGACCAGGTGGGCCGCGACGGTGAGGCCATCCCGCTCCTGGAGCGCGTGGCCGCCGAGGCCCCGGCCGACCCGAGGGCGCTCGCGCTGCTCGCGACCATCCGTTCGCGCGCCCCCCCCGCCGCCTCCGGCCCCACGGGCCCCGCGCGCACGGACCCGCCGCCGCCTCGCTGACGGGCATCGACGGCACGCCGCGCCCACCTCCCCCCGCCGATCGGGGGGCGCGACAGAATGTCGCAGACGCTCCCATTCAGTCGCGGCACGCGCTCCTCTCCTGCACTTCCCGGTGAGCGAGTGTCGGGAGGGCGCGCGGCGTCCCGCACCGCACCTCGCCGGGGCCTTTCGCGGGCGACACCGGAGGCGGACCATGTCTCGACAGCCAGGGACTGGGTCGCGGAGGACGCAGAGATGTCGATCCAGAGGCACGATGGCGCCAACGGGACCGTCGTCGAGCTCACGGGCGCCTTCGATCCGGCCGAGGCGGATCGCCTCCACGCGCTGCTGCTCGAGCTCGAGCCAGCCATGCCGGTGACGCTCGACTTCCGCGAGGTCCGGCTCTTCCACGATCTCGCGGTGGCGCGCCTGGCGCGCGAGCTCGACGGCGAGCACCGCCACGTGGCGCTGCTGGGGCTCTCCGAGCACCACCACAGGCTGCTCCGCTACATCGGCGTGGGCGCGGCGCACGCCGGCACGGCGTAGCGGCGTCGGTCGGGCTCAGGTCTCGTCGCGCCGCAGCCACGGCCCGGGCGGCGACCCGGCGGCGCACCGCGAGAGCGCGTCGAGGAGCGCCGACGGTTCGGCGGCCACCGTCAGCAGGCCGCGGTGCTCCGGGCGAAGGAAGCGCTCCTGGACCGCGTGGTCGAGGAAGGCGACGAACGGGAGCCAGTACCCCTCCACGTCGAGCACGCCGCACGGCTTGCGGTGGATCCCCAGCTGCGCCCACGTCAGGATCTCGGCCAGCTCCTCGAGCGTCCCCATTCCACCCGGCAGCGCCACGAAGCCGTCGGCGAGCTCGGCCATGCGCGCCTTGCGCTCGTGCATCGAGCCGACCACCTCGAGCCGCGTGAGCCCGGCGTGCGCGAGCTCGCGCGCCTCGAGCGCGGCGGGGATCACCCCCACCACCTCCCCGCCCGCCGCGAGGGCGGCGTTGGCAACGGCGCCCATCAGCCCGATGCCGGCCCCGCCGTAGACGAGCCCGAGCCCGCGTCGCGCGAGCTCCACCCCCAGGGCGCGCGCCGCCGCGACGTAGGAGGGTCGGGCC
>JAJYHA010000164.1 GCA_021784995.1 Myxococcales bacterium | reverse complement strand
TCGCGACCAGCGAGGCGGCGCGCGCCAGCGCCGGCCAGGACGCGGCGATCCCTCCGTCGCGCTCCAGCCACGCCAGCCGCGTCATGGCGCCCAGGGTGATCCCGCGCTCCGGGCTCCCCCGGCTCCCGTGCAGCGCCTCGACCCCGCGCAGCCCCACCACGGTGAGCGGCGTCTGCTGCCGCCGCTTCATGTTGGGGAGGAGGTCGGTGCCGCCGGCGAGCGGTGCCGCCTCGGCGCCGGCGTCGGCTAGGACGGCCACCGCCTCGTCGACGGAGCGCGCGCCCACGTACCGGAACCGCGGCAGGCGCATCATGGCTTCGTGACCTCCGGCGCGCGGGCGCCCCCGGGCTGGGCGTGGGGGGCGGGAGCTCCATCGGGCCCCGGGCCGGGTGCCGGCTGCCGCTCGGGCCCGGCGCGGCCGCGTCGTCTCGGCTCGTTCACGGCGTTCCCGTCGCCTCCCTCCCAGGGCGGCGGCACGACGAGCGGCTCGGGCCACGGCACCGGCGGGAAGGTGGTGGGGCCGAACCGGCGCGAGGGCGCGCGCAGGGCGGCCAGCACCTTGTCGGGCGTCACGGGGATCTCGTCCACGCGCACGCCCAGCGCGTCGTGGACGGCGTTCGCCACCGCGGGCGGGATGGGCAGGAGGGGCCCCTGGCCCACCTCCTTGGCGCCGAACGGCCCGTTGGGCTCCGGGTCCTCGATCAGGATCGTCTCCACCTCGGGCATGTCGAGCGTGCCCGGGCTCTTGTACTCGAGCATCGAGGGCGCCTGGTGGACCAGCGCCGACGAGAGCCGCGGGGGCAGCCGCCGGAACGACTGCTCCTCCATGAGCGCCTCGCCGAGGCCCATGTACACCGAGCCCTCCACCTGCCCGCGCACCAGCACCGGGTTCAGCGCCCGTCCGATGTCGTGCGCCACCCAGACCTTCACCACGCGCACCACGCCCGTCCGGTCGTCGGCCTCCACCTCCACCACCGCCGCCGAGTAGGAGTAGGCCGGAGAGGGGCCGACGCCGCCGCCCTTGTACTTGCCGGGGGGCGGGGGCGGCCGGTAGCTGCCGACGGTCCCCACGGTGCCGCCCGCCGCCTCGGCGAGCTGCACCGCCTCGGCGAAAACGACGCCGCGGTCGGGCGCGCTCACGTCGAACACGCGGCCACCGCCGAAGCCCACCCGCGTGGCCGGGATCTCGAGCCGCGCCGCGACCGCCTCCGCCAGCCGGTCGCGGGCGCGGGCGGCCGCCTCCACCGCCGCGTTGCCCATCATGAGCGTCACGCGCGAGCTGTAGCTGCCCAGGTCGACCGGCCCGAGCGCGGTGTCGCCGGTCACCACGCGCACGTCGCCCGGGCCGATCCCGAGGACCTCGGCGACGAGCACCGCCAGCACGTTGTCGGAGCCCTGGCCGACCTCGGTGGAGCCGCAGGAGGCGGTGACCCCTCCGCCGCGGTCGAGCAGGAGCTGCACGCCGCTGTGCGGCATGTCGTTGAAGTAGATGGGCAGGCCCGCGCCGCACATGTAGGCGGAGGAGGCGATGCCGAGCCCCCGGCCGCGCCCCAGCCGGCCGCGGCGCTCCCGCCAGCCGGAGGCCTCCACCACCGCCTCGAGGCACCGCACCAGCCCGATGGTGCGCACCTTGAGCCAGTTGGCGGTGAGGCTCCCCGGCGCGACCGCGTTGCGGATCCGCCACTCCGCCGGGTCGAGGCCCAGCCGCTCGCAGATCTTGTCGACGTGCACCTCCAGCCCGAAGCGGGGCTGCGGGGTCCCGTGGCCGCGCTTCGGACCGCAGGGCGGCTTGTTGGTGAAGGTGCGGCAGCCCCGGAACCGGTAGCGCCGCATCTCGTACGTCACCGTCTCCAGCGCGCCCGTGTAGAAGGTGGAGGCCACGCCGTAGCTGCCGTAGGCGCCGCCGTCGAGCAGCGTCTCGAGCGCGTGGCCGAGGATCCGTCCGTCGGCCGAGACCCCCGTCCGCATCCGCATCAGCACCGGGTGCCGGCCGCGGTGGCAGAAGAAGACCTCCTCGCGCGTCAGGGCGATCTTCACCGGGCGGCCGGTCACCAGCGCCGCCCGGGCGGCCACGATCTCGTGGTTGAACGGGTCGGTCTTGCCGCCGAAGCCGCCGCCCTGGGGCTGGGCGACGATGCGGATGCGCGCCGGCGGGAGCCCGAGCACACGGGCCGCGGCGCGGTGCAGGTAGTGCGGCGTCTGGGTGGAGGAGGCGATGACCACGCGGCCGTCGCGGTCGACGCAGGCGAGCGTCGCGTGCTGCTCCAGCGCCAGGTGCGTGTTGCCCTGGTAGAAGAAGGTGTCCTCGAAGACGTGGTCGGCGGCGGCCAGGGCGGCGGGGACGTCGCCGAAGTCGAAGCCGACCGCCTTGTGCACGTTCCCGTGATCGCCGTAGGCGTGGATGCGTGGCTCGGCCGTGGCGAGCGCCTCCTCGGGCGAGGCGATGGTGGCGAGCGGCTCGTAGTCCACCGCCACCAGGCGGGCCGCCTCCTCCGCCGTCGCCTCGTCGTCGGCGACCACGGCGGCCACCGGGTCGCCGACGAAGCGCACCGTGTCGGCGCAGAGCGCGTGCTCGTCCTGCGAGACCGGGAGGATGCCGAACGGGACGGGGAAGTCGCGGCCGGTCAGCACCGCCCTCACGCCCTCCGCGGCGCGCGCGCGCGTGACGTCCACCGCGCGGATGCGCGCGTGCGGCACGCTCGAGCGCACCAGCTTCATGTGGAGCATGCCGGGCATCGACAGGTCGTCGGCGAAGAGCGTCTCCGCGGTGACCTTGGCGCGGCCGTCCACGCGCCGGAGCGGCTTCCCGACGCTGTCGAAGGCGGCGCCGGCGCCGGGGCGCTCGAACGCGTAGGGCTCCCGCTCGCTCGCGGCGCGGCGCCCGCGGCCGGCGTCGTTCATGGCTCGCTCCCGCGCACGACGGCCGGCAGCCGGGGGGCCGCGGCCGGCAGGCCGCGCAGGACGCGCCCGGCCGACTCCACCGCCTCGTAGATCTGGAGGTAGCCGGTGCACCGGCAGAGCTGGCCGGAGAGCGCCTCCGCGATCTCCGCGCGCGTGGCGTCCGGCTTCCGGTCGAGGAGCCACTTCGCGGCGACCAGCATGCCGGGCGTGCAGTAGCCGCACTGGGCGGCGCCGTGGTCGGCGAAGGCCGCCTGCAGGGGGTGCAGCTCCGGGCCGTCGCGCAGCCCCTCCACCGTCGTCACGGCCCGGCCGTCGCACTCCACCGCCGCCACCAGGCAGGAGAGCACCAGCTCGCCGTCGAGCAGCACCGCGCAGGCGCCGCACTCGCCCAGCTCGCACCCGTGCTTGGTTCCGGTGAGCCCCAGGTCCTCGCGCAGCAGCTCGAGCAGGGTCTTGCGGGGATCGGCGAGGACGTCGCGCGCCGCGCCGTTGACGGTGAGCGCGAGCCGGAGCTTGTCGCGAGGGGGCATGATGGGAGGGAGCGTGCGGGGATCGCGGGGTGGGGTCAAGCCTTGCCGAACCGATCCCGCAGCACGCGGTGCAGGATCTTGCCGGTGGCGGTGCGCGGCATCTCCTCGGCGCGGATGAACCGGAGCGCGCGCGGGCACTTGTAGCCGGCGAGCTGCCTGCGCGCGTAGTCCATGACGGCGCCCGCGGGCGGCTCGGCGCCGGGCCGCGGGACGATCACCGCCGTCACCGCCTCGCCCCACTTCCCGTCGGGCAGGCCGATCACGGCCACCTCCCACACGTCGGGGTGCGCGCCGAGCACCTGCTCCACCTCCGACGGGTAGACCTTCTCGCCGCCGGTGATGATCATGTTGCTCTTGCGGTCGACGAGCGTGTAGAAGCCGTCCGCGTCGCGGCGCGCCATGTCGCCGGCCGTGCAGTGGCGGTCGCGGAAGGCGGCGGCGGTCGCCTCGGGCCGGTTCCAGTAGCCGTCGAAGGCGGTCGGCGTCCGCGCGAAGAGCTCGCCCACCTCCCCGTCCGCCACCTCGCGCCCGTCGGGCCCCAGCAGGCGGATGCGGCCGGTCCCCACGATCTCGCGGCCGATCGACCCCAGCTTCTCGAACTGCTGCTCGGGGCGGAGCAGCGTCACCAGTCCGGCCTCGGTCGAGCCGTAGGCCTCGAAGAGGCGGGAGTTGGGGAACGCCTCCATGATGGCCCGCTTCGTCTCGCGCCGCGCGGGGGCGGAGGAGACGAGGAGCTTCTCCACCGAGCGCAGGTCGTGCCGGGCCCGCACCGCCTCCGGGAGGTCCAGCATCATCACGTAGTGGGTCGGCACCAGGGAGGTGAAGGTGATCCGCTCGCCGGCCAGGACGCCGAGCAGGTGCTCCGGGTCGAAGCTCTTGCGATCGTAGACGCAGACCGACCCGCCGACGTAGGTGAAGGCGAAGCCGTAGAAGACGGAGTTGACGTGGCACATCGGCATGACCGACAGGCCGACGTCGCGCGGCCCGAAGCCGAACTCCACCGCGTTCAGCAGGTAGAAGATGGCATAGCTCTGGTGGCTGCGGATGGCGCCCTTGGGGCGCCCGGTGGTGCCGGACGTGTACATGAGGGTCCAGGGATCCTCGGGCCGGACGCGCACCTCCGGCGGGTGCGGAGCGCCCCCGGCGAGCAGCTCCTCGTAGGCGCGCCACCCCGGCGCCGGCCCCGCGCCGCCGATCCGGACGTAGGCGTCCTCGCGCAGGGGGAGCCCGGCCCGGATCTCCTCCACCACGCCCACCAGGTCCGCGCCCGCGACCAGGGCGGACGGCCCGCTGTCGCGGAGGATGTAGTCGACCTCGGGGGCGGTGAGGCGGAAGTTGACCGGCACCGCGACCACGCCGCTCTTGGCGCAGGCCGCGTAGAGCTCCATCCACTCCACGCAGTTGTGGGCGAGCACGGCCAGGCGGTCGCCCTTCCGGAGCCCCAGCCCGCCGAGCGCGTGGGCGAGGCGGTTCGCGCGCTGCTCGTACTGGGCGTAGGTGAGGGACCGCCGCAGGTCCCTGGCGGCCGGGCGGTCGGGGGCGAGCTGCGCGTGGGCCGTCAGGATCTCGCCGACGTTGAGCAGCTGGGTCATGCGGCGCCCTCCGCGCCGGCGGCGCCGAGCGCGGCCTCGCGCGCGGCCACCGCGACGCCGAGCGCGCCGATCTCCTGGGGGTGCTCCGGGACGGTGACGGGGGCGCCCAGGGCCTGCTCCAGGAGCTGGACGACCATGGGGTGATGCGCCACCACGCCGCCGGTGGCCACCACCTTGCCCTCCACCCGCTCCATCTCCAGCACCCGCTTCACCACCGACCGGTAGGCGGCGCGCGCAAGGTCGGCCGGCTGCCTCCCCTCGCGGATGAGGTGCAGCACCTCGGTGCCGGTGAAGACCGTGCAGAAGCTGCCCAGCTGCAGCTCCTCGGTGAAGCGGCTCGCCAGCGCCGGCAGCTCCCCGATGCGCACGTCGAGGCGCAGCGCGATTTCCTCCAGGAAGCTGCCCGTCCCGGCGGCGCACTTGCGGTTCATCTTGTGCGCCACGCGCCGGCCCGCCGCGTCCACGAGGATGATCTTGGCGTCCTGGCCGCCCACGTCGATGACGGTGAGCGGGCCGGACACGAAGCGGAGCGCGCCCCGCGCGTGGGCGTCGAGCTCGGTCCGCGAGCCGCTGGCGAAGGTGACCGCGTGCCGCCCGAACCCCGTGGACCAGACCTCGGCCACCGCCGACCGCTCGACTTGCGCCGCCGCCAGCAGCTCGTCGAAGGCGCGCTCCGCCGCGCCCAGCACGTCGGCCGCGGTGCGCACGACCGCCGACGCGACGAGCCGCCCGGAGGCGTCGATCAGCGCCGCCTTGGTGTTCCAGGAGCCGCAGTCGATCCCGGCGTAGCACGGCGCCGCGATCATGCGGGCACCGCCGCCCGCGGACCGCGCCGCATCCCCTCGAGCTGCTCCACGAAGCCCTCGATGTTGGTGCGCGCCTGCTCGTCGGAGAAGCAGCGGAGGTCGTTCAGGTCACCGTCCAGGACCAGCACCGGCGTCCCCACCGCCTTCCGCACCCGCTGCGGCATGCCGAAGCGGGCGTTGGAGTTGTTGGGGCAGGTCTTGGAGTCGTGGAAGACGACGCCGTCCACCGCGAACTCGCGGATCATGCGCTCCAGGTAGCGCTGCTTGGGCCCCTCGGCGCGGGCGATGAAGAGCTCGAGGGAGGCGCGGGCCATGGAGGGCAGGGGATCGCGCGGATCGAGCGCCTCGAAGATCCAGCTGTTGCAGTAGGTGGAAGCCACCACGCTCGTCTCCAGGTCGGCGAAGAGCGTGGAGAGCTCGCGCAGGCGGCCCCACACCGGCATGCCGTCCCAGTAGATCCGGTGGCGCTCGCGCGGCAGCGCGCCGACGCCCGCCCGCGCGCGCGCCGCCAGCTCGTCGCGCAGGAGCCGGTAGTAGTCGCACGCCTCGGCGGTCCCGCGCAGCACGACCGCCGGGCCCATGTGGATGGTGCCGTCGAAGAAGGTGAGGGGCGCCGGGCGGGCCGCGGCGGACCGCAGGCACTCGCCCCAGAGGTCGCTGCAGTCCCGGGAGAGGGCCACCGCGTCGCGCAGCGCGCTCGCGTCGAGGCGCCGCCCGGCCACCTGCTCCAGCGTGGGGACGAGGGCCTCGAGCTGGCGCACGACGGCGTCGACGTGGTGCGGCTCCACGTCGCCCAGCTCGCGGAAGGAGGTGACGCCCACCACCGGGACGCCCCACTCGCGCCCGTAGAACTCGAACCAGTCGCGCACCTCGCGGCACTGGTTGGTGTTGAAGAGGAGCAGGTCGGCCCGCGGGGTCCGCGCGATCCCGTACCGCGCGAGCGGGGTCTTGCCGGAGAGGTAGGAGCCCACGTCGCTCGTGAGGTAGGAGCAGATGTCGGGGGAGTAGCCGAGCGCGTGCGCCGTCCCCATGGTGTCGTTCGCCACGCGCGAGGCGCCCAGCAGCGCCCCGTGGTTCTCGGGGAAGAACACCTGGTAGCCGAGCGCGCGGAGGAGCTCGACCGGCCCGACGCTGGTGCACCACGCCACGGGCGCGCTGCGCTCGCGCGCGGCGCGGTCGAGGGTCGCGAAGTGCTCCGCCATGAGCTGCTTGAGGCGGGCGGTGGACTGCAGCGGGGCCTCCACGCTCCTGGGCTGGCCGGGACCGGGCATCTCCGCTCCTTTCAGGTCGCCACCGCGGCGACGGGAGGCGCGGCGTGCGCCGCGTCGAGGGCGTGCAGCGCGGCGCCCAGCGCGCCGGCCATGATGGGCTCCGGCAGGACCTCCACCGGGAGGCGCGAGCGCTCGGCGAGCGCCCGCACCACGCCGGGGAAGTACTCGCACACGCCGCCGGTGACGAGGACGGGGCCCTCCAGCCGGTCCATCTCCAGGATGCGGTCGGCCACCGAGTACATGCAGCCGAGCGCGATCTCGCCGGCCGTGGCGCCGCCGCGCAGCAGCTCGATCACCTCCACCTCGGCGAAGACCGAGCAGTAGCTCCCGACGCGCGCCGGCTTCTCGGCCGTCGAGGCCAGGTCCATGAGCCGGGTGGGGTGCACGTCGAGGTGCCGCGAGGCGAACATGAGGAAGGTGCCGATTCCCACCGCGCACTTGCGGACGCTGCGGCTCGAGGTCACGGTGCCCGTCGCGTCGAGGTGGATGAGCTTCGGGTCCCGGCCGCCGATGTCCACCACCGTCATGGCGCCGGCCCGGTGGCGGGCGGCGGCGCGGGCGTGGCACAGCGTCTCGGTCACCGCGCGGGCCGGCACGGGCGCGCAGGAGGCGCCGAAGCCGGTCATGGTGAGGGCCTGCAGCTGGCCGGCGGCGACCGACGCCTCGCCCAGGGCGTTGCCCATCGCCTCCTGGACGCAGTCCTGGAAGTAGCCGCGCGTGGGCACGGCGGCGCGCCCCAGGATCTTCCCGTCCTCGTCGAGGACGATGCTCTTCACGCACTCCGTTCCGACGTCCACTCCGGCCACCGCCATGGTCACCTCGTCGCTAGGGGGCGCCCGCCGCCGGGCGCGGGGACGGCGGCTCGCGGGCGGCGCGCCGCTGCTGGAGGAACTCCTCGAGCTGGGCGCGCACGTGCTCGGTGGAGACGAGCCGCAGATCGTGGGTGTCGCCCTCGAAGACGATGGGCGGGACGCCGGTGTCGCGGCGGAGGCGGAGGTGGACGCCGTAGCGCGAGGTGCTCTGGTCGGGGCTGGTGCGCGCGTCGTGGAAGACCGCCGCGTCCACGCCGTAGCGGGCGAACTCCCGCGCCAGGTAGTGCACCTTGTACTCGCGGCCGCGGTTCGAGAAGATCGAGGTGTAGGCCGCGGCCATGCTCTCGATCGGGTTGTCGCGGCCGAGGCTCTCCAGGCCGGCGTAGGTGTGCGCGTAGGTCGAGGCGACCACCGCGATGCCGTGCTCCAGGAAGAGGCTGGCCAGCGGCCGCAGCGCGCACCAGACGGGCGGACCCTCGAAGTAGAAGCGCAGCCGCTCGCCCGGGACGGCCGCGATCTTCTGCGCGATGCGCTGCTTCAGCTCGGCGAGCAGGATCTCGTAGTACTCGACCGCCGCCTCGGTGCCGCGCAGGAGCAGCATGGGCGCCACGTGGACCAGCGTGTCGAAGTAGGTGAGGGGCGTCGGGACGTGGCAGGCGAGGTCGAGGATCTCGCTCCACAGCCGCGCCGCCCGCGCCGAGCGGTCCACCACCTCGGCCAGGCGGTCGTGGTCGAGCGACTTGCCCGAGTACGTCTCGAGGTCGTCGACGAGCCGCAGCGCCTGCTGCACGGAGGCGTCCACCTCGATCTTGTCCACCTCGTTCACGAGCGGCGAGGGGTGGAGCCCGAAGACCGGCACCTCGAAGCGGTGGGCGTAGTACTCGAACCAGCGCGCCACGTAGGTGCCGACGTTGGTGTTGTAGGCGAGCACCTCCGGGCGCGGGATCTCGCGCAGGCCGTGGATGGTGGCGAGGGGGCTCTCCCCGGCGAGCATGGCCCCCACGTCGCTGGCCATCTCGCTGGAGGCGAAGGGGGAGAAGCCGTCGGCCAGGGCGAGGCGGATGTACTTGGCGGTGAGCCGGCTCGCGCCGACGAGCGCCGCGTGGTTCTCCGGGAAGTAGGGCGTGTAGCCCATGGCGCGGACGATCTCGACCGGCCCCACGCCGGAGCACCAGGCCACGTGGCGGTCCGGATCGCGGCCGGCCTCGGCCAGGTCGACGTAGTACTGGTGGACGATCTCCTTCAGCCGGGGCGCGCACTCCAGGGGGATCCGACCGCTCGGCATCCCGCTCGGGCCGCCGTTGCCGGCCAGGGGGCGGAGCGGCGCCGCCGGCTGGGCCGCCTTCACCTCCTGCAGCACCTGCGCGCTCCGCTCCTGCCGGCGCTGCGCCTGCCGCTCGCGCGAGTGGACCATCTGCACGATGGCCCAGTTGAGCGGCGCCTTCATGCCGAGCCGCTGCGCCTCGTCGACGATCCCGCCGTTCATGGCGTCGATCTCGGTCCGGAAGCCGCGCACCAGGTCCTGCCACATCGAGGGGCGGTTCTTGGCCAGCGCCTTCTGCGACCGCACGATGGGGCGGTAGGGGTCCTCCTCGTCCTCGAGCGGCGTCCCCCGCGCGCGCATCACGCCGGCGATCTCCAGGCAGAGCTCGCGCATGAAGGCCTGCATGTCGGGGTCCTCGAGCAGCTCGGTGCAGCTCATCCCCGTCAGCGCCGAGACCGGGTTGACCACCGCGTTGTGCACCAGCTTCTGCCACACCACCTCGTCGACGCTGGGCACCACCTCCGCGTTGATGCCGGCCGCCTTGAACATGGCGCAGACGGCGCGCACCTCGTCGGTGACGACGCCGTCGACGGGCGCCATCTGGATGGGCTTGATGCCGGCGCGGTAGCGCATCCGGTTGGGGCCGGTGTGCTGGATGCTGTGGAAGGTGATGCCGGTGATGACGCGGTTCGTGTCCACCACGCGGCGGATGCGGTCGATGTTCCCGATGCCGTTCTGCGTGGAGAGGATCCAGGAGCGCGCGCCCAGCACCGGCAGCGCCGCGCGGATCGCGCCCTCGGTCTGGTAGCTCTTCACCGCGACGAAGATCAGGTCCGCGGGCGGCTGGCCCTCCAGCGTGGTGACGACGCGCGGGCGCACCTGCCGCTCGCCCTTGTCCGCCTCGGAGAGGAAGAGCCCGTCCTCGGCCAGGAGCTTGGCCCGGGCGACGTTCGCCTCCAGCAGGGTGACGTCCTGGCCAGCCTCATGGAGCTGGGCCCCGAAGAGCCCGCCGAGCGCCCCCGCTCCGACCACCACGATGTGCATGCGAAAGACCTCGCTGGCCTGTTGAAACACATTCTGGTACGGTTTTGCCTGAATTGTCCACCCCTCCGGGCGGAGCGTCGTCCACGCCCCGCTCTCCCAGGCGAAATGGAGCGGCCATGCACGTGGGCGTCATCGGATCCGGGTCGATCGGGCCCGACCTTGCGTACGGCTTCCTGACCGCGGTGGCCCGCGCGGGCGGGACGGTGGTCCTGCACGACGTCCGGCAGGCCGCCCTCGACGCGGGGGTGGCGCGCATCGGGAAGTACATGGAGAAGGCGCGCGCGCGGGGGAAGCTCTCCGCCCGGGACGCCGAGGCCCTGCGGCAGCGCCTCGTCCCGACGCTCGAGATCGGGAAGCTGGCCGGCTGCGAGTACGTGCTCGAGGCGGCCACCGAGGACCTGCGGACCAAGCAGGCCATCCTGCGCGCCCTCGAGGAGGTGGTGGGCGCGGACTGCCTGATCGGGTTCGCCACGTCGGGCCTCCCGCGCGCGCAGATCGCGGCCGGGGCGCGCCGCCCCGAGCGCTGCTTCGTCAACCACCCCTTCTATCCCGCCTGGCGCGCGCTCCCGATGGAGGTCGTGCTCTCGGGGCACGCGGCCCTCGGCGAGCGGATGCTCCGGACCGTCCGCGCCCTGGGCAAGGTCCCCATCGTCACGCGCGACGTGGCCTGCTTCGCCGCCGACGACATCTTCGTCAACTACTGCGCCGAGGCGGCGCGCATCGTGGCGGAGGGGCTCGCCACGCCGGCCCAGGTGGATCAGGTGGTGGACGGGGCCGTCGGCGGCGGCGGTCCGTTCTGGGTCATGGACCTCACGCGGGGCAACCCGCTCAACGTCCACTGCCTGGAGCTGATGCGGGCCGCGCCGACCGGGAGCGAGTGGTTCACGCCGCCGCCCATCTTCCGCACGCAGGGCACGAAGCCGTGGCACCCTTCCGGGAGGCCGGCGCGCGAGCCCTGCCCGCCCGAGGTGGCCCGGCGCATCCGGGACCGCGTCCTGGCGGTGCTGCTGGCCCGGACCCTCTTCGTGGTGGACGAGGGCATCTGCGCGCCCTCCGACCTGAACTGGATGACGCGCCAGGCGCTCGGCTTCTCGCGGGGGCTGCTCGACCTGGCCGAGGAGCTGGGCCCGGAGGAGGTGCACCGGGTCTGCACCGCGTACGCGGCGTCGGTCCGTGGCTTCGACGTCCCCGCCAGCGTCCGCGAGCGGCGGCCGGTGCGCTTCCTCCGCAACGTCGTGATCGAGCGCGACGGCGACGTCGCGGTGGTGACCGTGCGCCGCCCCGAGGTGCGGAACGCGCTCTCGGAGCGGACCGTCCGCGAGCTGGACGAGGCCTTCGCGGCGCTGGAGGCCGACCCCGGCGTGCGCGGCGTGGTGGTGACGAGCTTCGACGGGGCGCTGGCGGGGGCCGACATCGGGGAGCTGGCGGCGCTGGCCGACGTCGCCGCCTGCGAGGCCTCCTCCTCCGGCGGGCAGCGCGTGCTCGATCGCGTCGCCGCCTGCCCGAAGCCGGTGGTGGCGGCGGTGGACGGCCCGGTCATGGGCGGCGGGGCGGAGCTGGCGATGGCCTGCCACGCGCGCGTGGTCGGGCCGCAGCTCGCGCTCGGGCAGCCCGAGGTGAACCTCGGCATCATCCCCGGGTACGGCGGGACGCAGCGCCTGCCGCGGCTGGTGGGCGTGGAGCGCGGGGCGGAGCTGCTGCGCACCGGGCGCGTCGTCGGGGCGCGCGAGGCCTGCGCCTGGGGCTGGGCCGCCGGCGAGCCGGCGCCCGACTTCGTGGGCGCGGCGAAGGCGCTCCTGCGGCGTCACCTGGCGGGCGAGGTGAGGCTGGCCCCGGTGGACCCGGCGCCGCTGGAGCTCCCGGAGCGCCTCCCGCCGGTGGAGCTCGGCCATCGCTCGCTGGCCATCGACGCCATCCTGGTCGACGTGCTGACGGAGGGGCTCCGGCTGCCGCTCCGCGAGGGCCTCGCCCGGGAGAGCCGCGGCTTCGGCCGCTGCAAGCGGACCGTCGACATGGACATCGGCATGAAGAACTTCATCCAGAACGGGCCGCGCGTCCCGGCGGTCTTCCTCCACGAGTGACCCGCCCCGGCGGTGCGCGCCGCCGCGCGCGGGGACGGAGCGCCGGCCGCGGGCCGGAGAGCCAGGAGAGGCGATCATGGGAAGCGACGCGAGCATCGTCATCGTCGACGGCGGGCGGCGCCTGCCGCGGGCCGACATCCTCCACCAGAACCGCGAGCCGGGGCTGTACGCCCGCTTCTCGACCACGCAACTGGGCGGCATGGCCATCGCCGCCGCGCTGCGCGCCAGCCAGGCGCCGACCGACCGGATCGGGCACGTGGTCATGGGGATGGCGCAGCACAGCCACCGCGACTCGATCTACGCCGCGCAGGGGATGCGCTGGCGCGGCGGGCTCCCGCACGACGTGCCGGCGCTGACGGTGGCGCGCATCTGCGGGAGCGGCGCCGAGGCCCTCGCCGTCGGCGCGGAGCTGATCCTGGCCGGTCTGCGGCACGACGCGGCCCGGCCCTTCGTGGTGGTCGGCGGCGCCGAGAGCATGCAGTACCCCTTCACGCTCTGGGGCGTGCGCGGCCGGAGGGTGGGCGACGCGGTCCAGAAGTACGGCCCCATCGACGCGCGGGCCCTCCCGCCCGGCACCCACCTCGCCGACCTGCTGCTGGCCGGTCTCTACGACCCGAGCGCGAAGCTGTCGATGGCCAGCACGGCCGAGGAGCTGGCGCGCCGCTACCGCATCACGCGGGAGGAGGCGGACGCCTTCGGCCTGCGCTCGCACCGCAACGCGAAGCGGGCGCGCGACGCGGGCTGGTTCGACGAGGAGATCGAGCCGGTGGAGGTGCGGCGCGACGGCGCCGCCGCGCCGGTCACGGTCCGCCACGACACGCACGTCCTGGAGGATCCGACGACGGAGGGGATGGCGCGCCTCCCGCCCGCCTTCGAGCCGGGCGGGATCGTGACCGCGGGCAACGCGAGCGCCGTGGAGGACGGGGCGGCCGCCGTGGTCGTCGGGCGCGGCGGCGACGTCGCCGC
>JAJYHA010000374.1 GCA_021784995.1 Myxococcales bacterium | reverse complement strand
CTGCAGCACGCCGGAGACCAGGCCGACCGCCAGGGCGGCCACCAGCGGCGGCGCCGAGAGGGCGAGCAGGAGCAGGAGGGCCTCGCGGCCGAGGGCGAGCAGGTGGGCGTCCACGCGGTCCTCAGGTCAGGTAGCCGGTGACGAGGCCCTGGGCGAGGAGCCTCCACCCGTCGGCCGCCACGAAGAGGAGCAGCTTGAAGGGGAGCGCGACGGTGGCGGGCGAGAGCTGCGTCAGCCCGAGCGCGAGCAGGACGTTCGCCACCAGCAGGTCCACGACGAGGAAGGGCAGGAAGACCAGGAACCCCATGGTGAAGGCGCGGCGGAGCTCCGACACCACGAAGGCCGGCGCGAGCACGACCAGGTCGCCGTCCGTCACCTGCGCGCGCGTGGCGGGCGGGCGGGCGCGGCGCGCCAGCTCGGTGAAGGCCTGGCGGTCGTCGCGCCGCGCGAAGCGACCCAGGAACCCACGCAGCGGCTCGAGGGCGGCGGCGGCGGACTCCAGGGTGCCGTCGACGCCACCGGCGCGGACGGCCCGGGCGCGCCGCCAGGACTCCTCTCCCACGGGCGACATCACGACGAGGGTGAGCAGCAGCGCCAGCCCCGTGACCGCGGACGACGGGGGCACCTGGGGCGCGCCGAGGGCCGAGCGCGTCACCGAGAGCACCACCGCGATCTTGAGGAAGCAGGTGAGCGTCACGAGCGCGACGGGGACCAGCGCGGCGACGGCCAGCGCCACCAGCAGGGCGTCCGGCCGGTCGGCGAGCCCAGCGGCCGGGAGGGCGAGCGGGCCCGTCATCGGCAGGTCCCGCCGGGCGGCGAAAGCTCCGCCAGCAGGCGCACGCCGGCGGCGCCGTATCCGACCAGGAGGTCGCGGCCGCCGGCGCGGAGGAGCGCGACGCCGGCGTCGCGTCCGAGCTCCTGCCGCGCGGCGAGGACGACCGCGTCCGGCGTGGGTGGCGCCCCCTCGCGCCGCGCCCGGCGGACCCAGAAGGCCCCCGCCGCGAGCAGCCCCAGCACCGCTGCCGCGCGCAGGACGGCGCCGCCCATCTCGCCGCCCGCGAGCGCGACCGCGGCGGAGCCGGCGCCGCCGACGAGGAGGAGGGCGCGGCCGTGACGCCCGGCGCCGAGCGCCGTCACGGCAGCTCTCCGAGCTGCGCGATGCGGATCCCCAGGGCGCCCTCCACGTCCACGAGCTGACCGCGGGCGACCACGTGCTCCCCGGCGCGTAGCACCACGGCGCCGTCCTTGCGGGCGCCGAGGGCGAGGGCGGCGCCGGGCTCGAGGCAGGCCAGCTCGCCGAGCGTGAGCGTCACGCGCGCGATCTCCACGCTGAGCGTGATGGGGTAGGCGTGGCGCGGCTCGGTCATCGCGATCTCCTCGACGTGGAAGGTTTCGTCCCCCGCGCGACCGCGGAGCGTGAGCCCACCTGGCAGGACCAGCTCGGCGGGGCCAGGCTCCACGTCCGCGAGCAGGACGTCTCCGCAGGCGAGCGCGGCCAGCTCGTCCGCCGCCAGGGTGACGGTGCCGCTGCGCAGCGAGGCGCCCACGCGCACGGTGGCGGCCGGGCCCGGCGACGGCGGCCCCGCTCCGAGCGCGCGGAGGGCGGCTGGCGGGAGAGAGAGCCGGCCGGTCCCGTGGTCGTCCCCGGCGACGAGGTCGAGCGCCACCGCGAGCGCCGCGCCGGGCGCCGGGGCGCCGCCGCCGAGCGCGAGACGGGGCGCGAGGACCGTGGCCACGGAGGCGCCCGTGGCCTCCAGGGCGACCAGGGCCAGCAGCGCGAGGAGCGACTGCTCGGCGCCGGACGGTGCCAGCGCCGCGGGCGTGGTCGGCGCGCTCCGCGACAAGCGCTCGAGCGCGCGCGCCAGGAAGGCGGCGTCGACCTCGAGCGCGGCGGTCGCGCCCAGCGCGCCCAGGGAGATCGTCACCCGCGCCACGCCGGCCGCGGCGGCGCCGGGGGCAGGCAGCGGACGGCCCGCCACTCGCACCTCCTCGCCCAGGAGGGAGGCGAGGGCGGCCGCGACGGTCCGCGCCACCTCGGCGCCGACGTCGCGGGCGTGGGCGGTGAGCGCCGCGAACCCAGGGGTCACGACCGGGAGCGTGAGCGGGAGGCCGTCCATCGCCGGCGGCTCGTTCACGCACCGTGCCAGCGGCTCGAGCTCCGGGGCGCGGCCGGACCACGCCGGCGGATCGCGCTGGACCACCGGCTCGGCCTGGGAGAGCGGGCTCCCGAGCCTCGCGAGGAGAGCCTCCCGTGGCGTCGCGCCATGTCCGGGAGTTGCGGCGCAGCGGCCGAGCGCCCTGCCGAGCGCGGCGAGCCGCGACGGGCGTGGGAGCGCCCCCAGCTCGGCGCCGCGCGCCGCGGCACCCGCATCGTGGGGAGCGGCGACCCCCGCGAGCAACGGTCCGGCCCGCGAGGGAGCGAGGACCGCTGCCAGGGCCGCGAGCCGCTCGACGTCGGCGGGGACCGGGCTCAACGGGGGCGCCTCCGGGCGCGGGATGCGGCGAGGGCCCGACCGGAGCGGACGACGAGCGCCCGGAGCCGGCCGCGCACCCGGCCGCCCACCAGCAGGAGCGGCAGCGTGAAGGCGAGCAGCGCGGCGACCCCGGCGCCGGCGCGCAGCGCACCGCGGGCGCTCCACGGCGCGACGCCGGCAGGTGGGCCCTGGGTCGCCTCGGCGACCACCACCGCGACCGAGGCCGGCTCGAGCCCCGGCACGGCGCCC
>JAJYHA010000108.1 GCA_021784995.1 Myxococcales bacterium | reverse complement strand
GCCCCGCCGTCCGCGGCGCCCGGGCGGCGTCCCCGGCGGAAAGGGACCGGCGGTCCGGCGACGCCCGGCCGCGCCCGCGCGCCAGGAGCGCCGGCCCGGACGGCCCGGACGGCGCACCCCGCGCCGAGCAGGCCGCTGAAGCAGGGCGCATCCGGCCGCCAGACCACCCCCTCGCGGTGATGGCGCCCTCGCCCTCCCCGGCCCCGACTCGCCCGGGGCTTATCGGGGACCGGCCACGTGCCGATGGTCGGTGGGAGGAGCCACCGATGATCCTGCTCACCCGGCTGGACGGCCACGCCCTGGTGGTCAACGCCGACCACATCCTCACCGCCGAGCCCACCCCCGACACGGTGCTCCTCCTCACGACGGGGATGAAGCTCATGGTGCGCGAGCCGGTGGCGCAGGTGGTGGACGGCGCCGCGGCCTGGCAGCGCCGGATCCGCGGCGGCCCCGAGCTCCGGGGAGGCGCCGTCCTCCCCTTCCCGCCCGCCTCGCCCGAGGGAGAGTAGGCCATGGACGTCACCACCCTCGCCGGGCTCGCCCTCGGCGTGGCCGGGATCCTGGTCGGACAGGCGCTCGAGGGGGGGCACCTGGGCTCGATCCTCCAGGCGACCGCCGCCATCATCGTGCTCGGCGGCACCTTCGGGGCGGTCATGGTCTCCTTCCCGAAGAAGGACTTCGTCCGCGGGCTCAAGATGGCCGGGCTCGCGTTCCGCGACGGCCACGTGGACCTGGGCTCCGTCACCTCCCACCTCGTGGAGCTCGCCACCGTCGCCCGGCGCGACGGCGTCCTCGCGCTCGAGGGCAGGCTGGCCGAGATCGAGGACCCCTTCCTGCGCCAGGGCCTCTCGTACGTGGTGGACGGGGTGGACGCCGCCGTGGCGCGCTCCGCGCTGGAGGCGGCGATGGACGCGGAGCACCAGGAGAGCCTCGCCGCGTCGCGGGTGTGGGAGGCGGCCGGCGGCTACTCTCCCACCATCGGCATCATCGGCGCGGTCCTGGGACTGATCCACGTCATGGAGAACCTGAACGATCCCTCCAAGCTGGGCGGCGGGATCGCGGTCGCCTTCGTCGCCACCGTGTACGGGGTCGCCACGGCCAACCTCGTCTACCTGCCCATCGCCGCCAAGCTGAAGCGGAAGCTCGCCCTCGCCCTGGAGGCCAAGGTGGTGATCACCGAGGGCGTGCTCGCCATCCAGGAGGGGCTCAACCCGCGGGTCCTGGAGGAGAAGCTGCGGGCCTTCACCCGCGAGGCGGGCGCCGCGCCGCGCGGCCCGGAGAGGAAGGCGGCCTGAGGCCGCCCCGCCATGGCGCGCCGGAAGCACGACGAGGAGCACGAGAACCACGAGCGGTGGCTCGTCTCGTACGCCGACTTCATCACCCTGCTCTTCGCCTTCTTCGTGGTGATGTACTCGGTGAGCCGCGTCGACAACAAGCGGATGACGCAGGCCGTCAACTCGATCAAGTGGGCGCTGCACTTCTCGGGCAACGGCGGCGTGGGCCAGATGCCGCTCTTCGACGGCCCCGCGGCCGACGACGTGGACGCCGTCGACCTGGGCGGCGCCGGCGCGCCGGGACCGCCGCACGTCCAGGCGGAGCTGCTGCGCCAGCGCCTCGAGGCGCAGCTCCGGCCCTACCTCGCGCAGCGGCCCGGCCCGCCGGTGGTGAGCGTGATCGTGGAGGGGAGCCAGGTGACGGTGCGGCTGGCGGCGACCGAGTTCTTCGACCCGGGGCAGGCGGCGCTCCGCCCCGGGATCCTCCCGGTGCTCGACGCCATCGCCGACGAGCTGATGCCGCTGGCGCGGCCGCTCCGCGTCGAGGGGCACACCGACGCCGCGCCGGTCCGGAGCGGGCGCTTCCAGGACAACTGGGAGCTCTCGGCGGCCCGGGCCGCGACGGTGGCGAGCTACCTGGAGCGGGCGCACCACGCCCGGCCCGATCGGCTGTCGGCCACCGGCTTCGGCGCCGGACGGCCGCTCACGGACGGGACCTCGCCCGAGGCGCGCCAGCTGGACCGGCGGGTCGAGATCGTGGCCGAGCTGGGCGTGGTCGCCCCGGAGCGCCGCCGCGCCCGCTGAGGCCGTGGCCGGGAGCGGCGCCTACGCGGCCGGCGCGCTCGCGGCGCGCAGGATCTCCGCCGCCATCTCGTCGAGGCCCACCACGCGCTCGGCCGCGCCCAGCTCGATCGCCACCTTCGGCATGCCGAACACGACGCAGCTCGCCTCGTCCTGCGCCAGGGTGCGCGCGCCGGCGGCGCGCATCTGCAGGAGCCCCTCGGCCCCATCGCCGCCCATCCCGGTCAGGATGACGCCCACCGCGTTCTTGCCCGCGACCTGCGCCACCGACCGGAACATGACGTCCACCGACGGGCGGTGGCGGTTGACGCGCGGGCCGTCGCGCACGCACACGTCGTAGCGCGCGCCCGAGCGCCGCAGCAGCAGGTGGCGGTTCCCGGGGGCGATCAGGACCACGCCCGGGACCACCGAGTCGCCGTCGCTCGCCTCGCGCGCGTCGAGGCTCGTGACTTGCCGCAGCCGGTCCGCGAAGTACCGGGTGAAGAGCTCGGGCATGTGCTGCGTCACCACGATGCCGGGCGCGTCCGGCGGCAGGGCGCGGAGGAGGATCTCCAGCGCGACCGTCCCGCCCGTGGAGGCCCCGATGGCGACGACCTGGTGCGTCGTGCGCGTCAGGGCCGAGGCGCCCGCCGGCGCCCGCGCCGGGCAGCGCGCCCCCG
>JAJYHA010000296.1 GCA_021784995.1 Myxococcales bacterium | reverse complement strand
GTGCTCGACCCGGGGCTGCGCCGTCGCAAGGAGCGGATGCTGGACGCCTTTGGCAGCCAGCGCGAGGTGCTGGCGCCCTTCCGCCGGGAGCAGGAGCGCTTCCGGCGGGCGCCGGCGTACGACTTCACGCTCCCCCCGTGCCCGGGTCCGCTGCTCTACGAGCGCTGGGGCTTCCCGCCCGGCGGGACCGGCTGGCGGCACAGGGCCTGGACGGCGCTGCGCGACCTCGAGCTCCCGGCGCCGGCCCTCCTGGCGCCGTCGCGGTGAAGGGCCGCACGGCGCCCGGGCACCCCAACGCGGCCTCGCGCCTCACCGACGCCGCGTGCGAGGATCCAGCGCCATGGCACACCCCCTGGCCGGCAAGCCGGCGCCGCGCAGCGTGCTGGTGGACGTCGGGCGCCTGCTCGACGCGTACGTCGCCGAGCGGCCCGACCCCGGCGAGCCGTCGCAGCGCGTGGCGTTCGGCACCTCCGGCCACCGCGGCTCCTCGCTGCGCCGCAGCTTCAACGAGGCCCACATCCTGGCGGTGGTGCAGGCCACCTGCGAGCACCGGCGGTCGCGCGGGATCTCGGGCCCGCTCTACCTGGGCAAGGACACGCACGCGCTCTCCGGGCCGGCGCAGCGCACGGCGCTCGAGGTGCTGGCGGCGAACGGCGTCGAGGTGGTGATCGCGCGCGACGACGCGCCGACCCCCACCCCCGTCGTCTCGCACGCCATCGTGTCGCACAACCGGGGGCGGAAGGAGGGGCTGGCCGACGGCGTCGTCATCACGCCGTCGCACAACCCGCCGGAGGACGGAGGGATCAAGTACAACCCGCCGAGCGGCGGCCCCGCGGACACGGCCGTCACGGCCTGGATCGAGCGGCGCGCCAACGCGCTCCTGGAGGCGGGCCTGGCGGGCGTCGCGCGCGTGCCGTACGAGCGGGCGGTCGGCGCGCCCGGCACGCACGCGCACGACTACGTGACGCCCTACGTGGCCGACCTGGGCGCGATGGTCGATCTGGAGGCCGTCCGGCGGGCCGGCCTGCGGCTCGGCGCCGATCCGCTGGGCGGGTCGAGCGTGGGGTACTGGGAGCCCATCGCGCGCCGGTACGGCCTCTCGATCGAGGTGGTGAACCCGGTGGTCGATCCCACCTTCGGCTTCATGACCCTCGACCACGACGGCAAGATCCGGATGGACTGCTCGTCGCCGTACGCCATGGCCGGCCTGGTGGGCCTGAAGGACCGGTTCGACGTGGCCTTCGGGAACGACGCCGACTCGGACCGCCACGGCATCGTCACGCCGGCGGCGGGCCTCATGAACCCCAACCACTACCTGGCGGTCGCCATCCGCTGGCTCTTCACGACGCGCGCGGGGTGGGGCGACCGGCCGGCGGTCGGCAAGACGCTCGTCTCCTCGGCGCTCGTCGACCGGGTTGCGCGCCGGCTCGGGCGGCGGCTGGTCGAGGTCCCGGTGGGCTTCAAGTGGTTCGTGGAGGGCCTGCTCGACGGCTCGCTCGGCTTCGGCGGCGAGGAGAGCGCCGGCGCCTCCTTCCTGCGGCGCGACGGCACCGCCTGGTCGACCGACAAGGACGGCATCGTCATGGACCTGCTGGCGGCCGAGATCCGCGCCGTGTCGGGGCGCGATCCGGGGGAGCACTACCGCGAGCTGACGGCGGAGCTGGGGGACCCGCTCTACACGCGCATCGACGCGCCGGCGACCCCCGCGCTGAAGGCGGCGCTCCAGCGGCTCTCGCCCGATGCGGTGGCGGCGGACACCCTGGCCGGGGAGCCGATCCTGGCCAAGCTCACCCGGGCGCCGGGCAACGGCGCCGCCATCGGGGGCCTCAAGGTGGTGACGGTGAGCGGCTGGTTCGCGGCGCGGCCGTCCGGGACCGAGGACGTCTACAAGATCTACGCGGAGAGCTTCCGCGACGAGGCGCACCTCGAGCGCATCGTCGCCGAGGCGAAGGCGATGGTGGCGCGCGTGGCGTGAGACGCCGCCGCCCCGGCCGGGGAGCGGCGCCGTCAGGCCTCGCCGCGCAGGATGGCGTCGAGCTTCCCCTGGCGGTCGAGCGCGTCGACGTCGGAGAAGCCGCCGAGCGGCCGGCCGTCGACGAAGATCTGCGGCACCGTCCGCTGGCCGGAGGCCTCGACGAGCCAGGCGCGGCGGGCGTCGTCGGCCTCCACGTCGATCTCCGCGTAGGCGACGCCCTTGCGCTGGAGGAGCGCCTTGGCGCGCACGCAGTACGGGCAGTTCTGCTTGGTGTAGACCTCGACCTTGGCCATGAGGCCATCCTAACGCGGGCGGCCGCCGCTCGCTCGCCGGAGCGCGCGCCGGCGGCGGCTCAGGCGAAGACCACCGTCTTGTTCCCGTGGACGATGACCCGGTCCTCGCAGTGCCACTTCACGGCGCGTGCGAGCACCTGCCGCTCCAGGTCGCGCCCCACGCGCCGCAGGTCCTCCACCGACAGGCGGTGCGACACGCGCGCGACGTCCTGCTCGATGATGGGCCCCGCGTCGAGCTCCGCCGTCACGTAGTGGGCGGTGGCGCCGACGATCTTGACGCCGCGCTCCCACGCCTGGCGGTAGGGGTCGGCGCCGGCGAAGGCGGGCAGGAAGGAGTGGTGGATGTTGATGATGCGGTCCGGGCGCGCCGCGACGAACCCCGCCGAGACGATCTGCATGTAGCGCGCGAGCACGATCAGGTCGACGCCCCCCAGCAGCGCGGCCATCTCGCGCTCGGCCAGCGCGCG
>JAJYHA010000066.1 GCA_021784995.1 Myxococcales bacterium | reverse complement strand
GCGGGCGCGCCCCGCGCCGCGGTGGCGCCGGAGGCGACCTCGTCGCCCGCGGGCTCGTGGCGGGGGGCGGGCACTCAGGCGTTCCCCTTCCCCGGGGTCCAGCTGGCGGCCGCCGGCGCGGGGATGCGCGGGCGCGCGGGCGGCGGCGCGCCCGGGACGAGCCGCGCGTAGAGCGCGTCCATCCGGGCCAGCAGCTCGGGGGGGTGGACGCACGGCTCGGGCCACGCGCGGCCGCCCTCCTCCGTCCACTTGCGGGTGGCGTCCACCCCGATCTTGGCGCCCAGCGCGAAGGCGGGCGCCGCGTGGTCGAGCACGTCGACCGGACCCTCGACCACCACCAGGTCGCGCCGCGCGTCCACGTTGGCCAGGGCGCGCCAGGCGCACTGGGGGTGATCGTGGACGTCGACGTCCTCGTCGAAGACCACCAGCGTCTTCGTGTTCGCCATCTGGCCGGAGCCCCACATGCCGTGCATCAGCTTCCGGGCGTGTCCGGGGTACTCCTTGCGCATGGCGACGAAGCAGAGGTTGTGGAACACCCCCTCCGCCGGGAAGGACATGTCGACCACCTCCGGGAAGACCGTCTGCAGGAGGGGCAGGAAGAGGCGCTCCGTGGCCTGGCCGAGCCACAGGTCCTCCATCGGCGGCGGGCCCACCACCGTGGCGGGGTAGACCGCGTCGCCCCGGCGCGTGATGCAGGTCACCTCCAGCGCCGGGTAGTCGTCCGCGAGCGAGTAGTAGCCGGTGTGGTCGCCGAAGGGGCCCTCGCGCACCAGGGGCGCGGCGGGGTCCACGAAGCCCTCGATGACCAGGTCGGCCTCGGCCGGGACCTTGAGGTCGTGCGAGAGGCAGCGCACCAGCGGGACGCCCTCGCGGCGCAGGAAGCCGGCGAAGAGGTACTCGTCGATGCCGGGCGGGAGCGGCGCCGACGCGCAGTAGGTGAGGGCGGGATCGCCGCCGAGCGCGATCGCCACCGGCATCCGCTCCCCGCGGCTGCGGTAGGCGCGGAAGTGGGCGGTGGCCGTCTTGTGCAGCTGCCAGTGCATCGCGAGCCGCCGCGGGCCGAGCACCTGCAGCCGGTACATCCCCACGTTCCGCAGCCCGGTCTGCGGATCGCGCGTGATCACCTGCGGCAGCGTGATGAAGGCGCCGGCGTCGTGGGGCCAGGTGGTGAGGACCGGGAGCGCGCCCAGGTCGGGCGGGTCCTCGACGATCTCCTGGACCGGCCCCTGGCGCACGTGGCGCGGCGTGCAGGCGGCCAGCTTGCCCAGCCGCGGGAGCAGCTTGAGCTTCTCCCAGAGGCCGGCCGGGGGCGCCATGTGGAGGAGCCCGCGGAGCTCGCGCGCGTGCTCCTCCACGTCCTCGCACGAGAGCGCCCACGCGGTGCGCCGGCGCGTGCCGAAGAGGTTCATCGCCACCGGCAGCCGGCCCGCCGCGGGCCGCTCGAAGAGCAGCGCCGGGCCGCCCTGCTTGGCGGCGCGGTCGGCGAGCGCCGCCATCTCGAGGACCGGATCGACCCGGTCCCCGACGCGCACCAGCTCGCCTGCGTGCTCGACCCGGTCGAGGAAGCTCCGCAGCGACGGGTAGGCCATGGAACGCAGGTATCTACTCCTGTCCTCCCCTTGTTTCAACGATCGTTGAAATGATATGAGGCCCCTCCCATGAGCCAGATCGTCCGCATCGCGCACAGCCCCGACTCCGATGACGCCTTCATGTTCTACGGGCTCGCCTCCGGCGCGGTGAAGGCCGAGGGGCTCGAGTTCGTGCACGAGCTGCACGACATCGAGACGCTCAACAGGGCCGCGGTGGAGGGGAGGTACGAGATCACCGCGCTCTCCGTGCACGCCTACGCCTACCTGAGCGACCGGTACCTCCTGCTCGACTCGGGCGCCTCCTTCGGCGACGGCTACGGCCCGACCCTCGTCGTGCCGCAGGACTCGCCCGTGCGCGAGGTGGGCGACCTCCACGGCAAGCGCATCGCCATCCCGGGCAAGTGGACCAGCGCCGCGCTCGCCGCCGCGATCCGGCTGCCCGTCTTCACGCCGGTGATCATGGACTTCAAGGCGGTGGGCGACGCCGCCAAGCGCGGCGAGGTGGACGCCGGCGTCGTCATCCACGAGGGGCAGCTCACCGCGGCCGAGGAGGGGCTCCGCGTGGTCGAGGACCTCGGCGCCTGGTGGAAGGGCCGGACGGGCCTGCCGCTCCCGCTCGGGATGAACGGGGTGAAGGCCGACCTGCCGGCGCCGCTCCGCGCCACGCTGGCGCGCGTGCTCGCCGAGAGCGTCGCCTACGGCCTCGACCACCGCGAGCAGGCGCTCGACCACGCCATGACCTACGCGCGCGGCCTCGACCGGCGCCGCGCCGACACCTTCGTCGGCATGTACGTGAACGACTGGACGCGGAGCCTGGGCGAGAAGGGGCGCCGCGCCGTCGGCCTCTTCCTGCGCGAGGCCGCCGAGCGCGGCCTCGTCCCGGCCGTGAAGCCGCAGTATCAGGCCTGAGCGGCGCCCGCGTCCGCGGGGCCGGCGCGCGCGAGGCGCGGGCCGTGGCTCAGAAGGCCCGGTCCGTCAGGGAGCGCGCCGCCTCGGCCAGCGCCCGGCGGTGCGGCCCGTCGGGCACCTTCTCCAGGGCGGCCATGCCGCGCGCGGCGAGCTCGCGCGCCAGCGCGCGCGCCGCGTCGACCCCGCCCGTGCGGCGGGCCGCCTCGCGGACGTCGTGGGCCACCGCCGCGCCGTCGGCGCGCC
>JAJYHA010000144.1 GCA_021784995.1 Myxococcales bacterium | reverse complement strand
GCCCGCGGGAGTGCCGATCGGCGCGCCCGCCTCGCCGGCCGCGTCCTGCCGCTCCAGCTCGAAGTACTCCTTCATCACCGCGCTCGCCGTGGGCGCCGCGTTGGAGGCCCCGAAGCCCGAGTGCTCGTTCAGCACCACCACCACGATCTGCGGGTCCTCGGCCGGCGCGAAGGCTGCGAACCAGGCGTGGTCGCGCTCGAAGTAGGAGACCTGCGAGGCCCGGAGACGCCTGGCGCCCAGCTTCACGACCTGGGCGGTCCCGGTCTTCCCCGCCATCCGCACCGGGACGCCGTCGAGCACCACGTCCTTCAGCCGGGACGCGTAGGCGGTGCCGAAGGGCTCGTTGGCGGCGGCCATCAGGCCCTTCAGGATCGCGTCGCGCGTCTCCTTCTTGATGGGCAGCCGGCCCCGCTCCTGCGGCGCGAAGCGCTGGAGGATGTTCCCGTTCGCGTCCTCGATGCGCCGCACCACCTGCGGCTTCCAGACGACGCCGGAGGCGAGCGCGCCATAGAGCACGAGCTGCTGCATCGGCGTGACGTTGACGTCACCCTGGCCGATGGCGATGTTGAGCGACATGCCGTGCTGGTAGCCGCCCTTGATGCGGCGGTCGTGCCACTCCTCGTCCGGCATGACGCCGGCGACCTCCCCGGCGATGTCGAACCCGGTCGGCTTCCCGAGCCCGAGCAGATCGCCCCACTTCGCGATGCGATCCGTGCCGAGGCGGTCGCCCAGCGCGTAGTAGAAGACGTCGCACGACGCGCCGAGGGCGTGCGTGAGGTCCACCGACCCGTGCCCCCGCTCCTTGTCGCAGCGCCACCGGTGGCCGCCCAGCGTGTAGTGGCCCGGGCAGTAGATGGTGCCCCCCGGCTTGAGCGCGCCCTCCTCCAGCGCCGCGATGGAGGTGACCACCTTGAACGTGGAGCCGGGGTGGAAGTGCTCCTGGATGGCGCGGAAGAGCTCCGGCCGGAGCGGATCCTCCCGGATGGCCTTCAGCTCGGCGCGGGTGATGCGGCCCGACATCTTGTTCGGATCGGGCGCGGGGCGGTCCACCAGGGCGAGCAGGAAGCCGGTCCGGGCGTCCATGGCGAGCACGACGCCGGCGGTGGCGGGGAAAATCTTCTCCGCGAACTCCTGCAGCCGCCAGTCGATGGAGAGCACCAGGTTCTTGCCGGGCTGCGAGGGCTCGAAGCGCTGGGCCTCCGGGATGAGCTCCTCCAGGTCGCCACCCTTGGCGTTTCCCTTGGCGTCCACGACCACGCGCCGGCGCCCGTCCACGCCGCGCAGGGTGGACTCCCAGCGCCGCTCCAGGCCGCGCCGCCCCACGTAGTCGCCGAGCTGGTACGGGAGCTCCCCGTCCCCGCGCCGCTCGATCTCCTCGTTCGCCTTCCGCAGCTCCTCGGCGCCGATCTCGTTCATGTAGCCGAAGAGGTGCCCGGCCCAGGGTCCGTACCGGTAGTTGCGGTGGGGCGCCGGGATCACGTCGACGCCGGAGAGCTGGCCGGGGACGCGGTGGGCCTCCACCACGTCCAGCTCCTCCCGGGCGATGTCCACCTTCACGGTGAAGGGCCGGAACCGCTCCAGGCCGCGCGCCGCGTGGAGCCGCTCCGCGGCGCGCTCCTGCTCCTCGTCCGAGAGCGACAGCATCCGGGCGAGCTGGCCCAGGATCTCGTCGCACTGCCTGCCGCAGAAGTAGGGCGTGAGCGTGACGTCGTAGGAGGGGCGCGACTCGACCAGGACCCGTTGGTTGCGGTCGAGGATGAAGCCGCGGTCGGCCGGGACGCGCAGCTCCTTCACGAAGTTCTCGTCGGCGCGCTCCTTGTACTCGTCGCCCCGCAGGATCTGGAGCTGGTACAGCCTCCCGACGAGCACCAGGAACGCGAGCGACACGAGCGCCGTCATCAGGTGCGCGCGCGGGCGCGCCTCCCGCTGCGGGGTGCCCGGGGTGGCCTGTGGCACGCCGACCACCTAGCCTCCCCCGCCCCTGCGAGCGCACGGGGGCCACCCGCCCGGTTCCCGCCGGCGCCGCGTCATCGGAGCAGCCCCGGGTCCTCGCGGGAGAAGAGCCCCTCGACGCGCCGGAGCCCCACGAGGAGGAGCGGCGACACGAGCGCGGTGGCGATCGCATCCACGAGGACGCGGCCCAGCAGCGCCGCGCCGGGCGCGCTCTCCGCCGGCGACACGGCGCGCTGGACCAGCAGCGCCAGGGAGCCGTACAGGAGGGTCCCGACGCCGGTCAGGATGGCGAAGCCGAGCTTGCCGTGGATCGAGAGGGCGGCGGCCGCGGCGCGGCTGAAGAGGAAGAGCGCCACGGCGAGCCCGGTCATGAGCCCCTTGGGCCCCCCCGCCATCAGGTCCATCACGTAGCCGACCGCCGCGGCGGCGAGCGCCCCCTCGACGTTCCCGGCCTGGAGTCCCATGTACACCACCACCGGGAGCGCGAGCGAGACGGGGAGCGCGCCGCCGCCGAGGTGGTGGAGCAGCGCGGCCTGGAACGCGGCCAGGAGGAGCGCCAGGGCGAGCGCGAAGATCGGTCTCACGGGGGCGTCACCGTCGCGCCGGCGGGCGCGGCCTCTGCGGTGGCCGGCGCAGGCGCGGGCCGGGCGGGCGGCTTCGCCGGATGTCTGGCCACGGCCGCGTCGCCGGAGGCCTGCCGCCGGGTCGTGGGCTTGCCGGCCGGGGCCGCGCGCTTGACGACGGCGGGCCGGGCGCCCGGGGCCGATCGACCGTTGCCGGGCGAGGAGGCGG
>JAJYHA010000487.1 GCA_021784995.1 Myxococcales bacterium | reverse complement strand
AAGCCGGCGAAGAGGACGGTGATGAGCCCGCCGGGGAGCGGCCCCTGGAAGAGCGGCCAGGTGACGAGCCGCCAGGGCTGGAGCAGGGCGAGCCACGGGGCGCCGGCCGGGACGCGCAGGTCGAGCCAGCCGGCGAGGTCGGGCGACGCCGTGCCGGCCACCGTCGCCGCGGCGACGAGGAGCAGGAGGGCGCCGATCGGCGCCGGCGCCTGGCCGCCGAGGGTCAGGGCCCGGCGCAGCTCCGAGCCGCGGCGCGCCACCGCTAGCCCCCGACCCGGTCCCGGTAGAAGACGGTGATGCTGAGGCAGTGGAACTCGGCGTCCGAGCTCTGCCGGACCTCGTGGCCGACCACCTCGAGCTCGGGGTGGGCCGCGATCCACCGGGTGATCCCCTCGCCCATCGCCTCGCGGTCGCGCGCCAGGGTGGTGGAGAAGACCTTCACGCCGCTGAACTGCTCCATCGCCGCCTCCCGGTCCACCCCGGGACCCTACCGTCGCCGCCGCCCCCGGGCAAGAACGCGGCGCCGTTCACGGTGCGGCGACGACCAGCGCGACGCCCTGGCCGCCGCCGATGCAGGCGGCGCCCACGCCGAGGGCCCCGCCGCGGCGGCGGAGCTCGTGGACGAGGTGGGCGGTGATCCGGGCGCCGCTCGCGCCGAGCGGGTGGCCGAGGGCGATGGCGCCCCCGTCGACGTTCGTCCGGTCCCGGGGCAGCCCCAGGACCTTCTCCACCGCCAGGACCTGGGGGGCGAAGGCCTCGTTCACCTCGATCAGGTCGAGCTGCCCGAGGGAGAGGCCGGCCCGGTCGAGCGCCCGGCGGATCGCCGGCACCGGGCCGATCCCCATGATCCGCGGATCGACGCCGGCGTGCCCCCAGGCGACGATCCGGGCCAGCGGCGCGAGCCCCGCCCGCGCGGCGCGAGCCCGGCTGGTGACCACCAGGGCCGCGGCGCCGTCGGCCACCCCGCTCGCCGCCCCGGCGTGGATGAGCCCGTCGGGCGTGAAGACCCGCGGCAGGCGCCGGAGCCCCTCGACGGTCGTCTCCGGGCGCGGGTGCTCGTCGCGGTCGAGCGACGCCGGCCCCTTGCGCCGCCCGGGGAGCGGCACCGGCGCGAGCTCGGCGGCGAACCGGCCGGCGGCGTCGGCCTCGGCCCAGCGCCGCTGCGAGCGGACCGCGCAGGCGTCCACCTCGTCCTGGGTGATCCCCTGCTCCGCCCCGAGCCGCTCGGCGGTGAGCCCCATCGCCATCCCCGCCCAGCTGTCGGTGAGCGCCGACCAGAGGAGGTCCTCGGCCGCCGGCGGGCGCCCGAGGGGGTGGCCCCAGCGGGCGCCGCGGAGGACGAGCGGCGCCTGGCTCATCGACTCGGTGCCGCCGGCGAGGACCACCTCCGCCTCCCCGGCGGCCACCAGCCGGGCCGCCTCGATCACCGCCTCGAAGCCGGAGCCGCAGAGCCGGTTCACGGTGAGCGCCGGCGCCTCGATCGGCACCCCGGCGCGCAGGCCGACGTGGCGGGCGAGGTAGATGGCGTCGGCCGAGGTCTGGAGGACGTTCCCCATGACCACCTGCTCGACGTCGGCGGGGGCGAGCCCGGAGGCCGCGATGGCGGCGGCGGCGGCGTGGACGCCGAGGTCGGTGGCGGTGAGGTCGCGCAGCGCGCCGCCGAAGGCGCCGAAGGGGGTGCGCCGGGCGGAGAGGATCACCGGCTCGCGGGAGGGGTCGCGGCTCATGGCGTGGCTCCGGGGCGGCCGGCCGGGCCGCCGAGCAGGCTCACCGCGGCGGCGGCCAGGATGGCCGCGGCGACGAGGCAGTTCAGGATCGGGACGAGCGCCCCGCGCCGCGCCGCCGGGAGGTGGCGGACGAGCATCAGGAGGGCGAAGGCGGCGGCGAGGCCCTGGAGGGCGCGCGACACGGGGCCGCTCAGGCGCGGGTGAGGGCCGTGGGCGCGGCCGGCCGCTTCTTGCCGAGGGCGCGGGCCAGGACGATCCCCACCTCGTAGAAGAGGCACATGGGGACGGCCATCAGCGCCAGGTTGAGCGGGTCGCCGGTCGGGGTGATCACCGCGGCGATGAAGGTGTTGAGGACGATGGCGTGCCGGCGGTACTTCGAGAGGAAGCCGGCGGTGACCAGGCCGACCATCGCCAGGAAGGCGATGATCACCGGGTACTCGAAGACCAGCCCGAAGCCGAGGAGCATCGCGGTCACCAGCCCGAGCTGCTCGCTGATGGAGAGCATCGGCGCCATGGTCGAGCTGCTGGCGAACTGGAGCATCGCCGGGAAGGCGGCCGGCAGGACCAGGAAGTAGCAGAAGAGGGCGCCGCCGTAGAAGAGGAACGTCCCCCAGGCGAGGAAGGGGACCACCACCCGCTTCTCCTTCTTGTAGAGGGCGGGGGCGATGAACTGCCAGAGCTGGAAGAGCACCCAGGGGGCGGCGACGAAGACGCCGCCGTAGATGGCCACCTTGATGTAGACCATCATCGGCTCGATGGCGCTGGTGTAGACCAGCTTCTGGGCGCCCGCGGGGAGGGAGGCCCGGACCGGCTCCATGAGCTTGTCCACGATCTCGCCGACGAAGAAGCCGACGATCCCCATGCCGGCGAGGATCCCGTAGATCGAGAGCAGCAGCCGCTTGCGCAGCTCGCGGAGGTGGTCGAGGAAGCTGAGCTTGACCTCCTGCTCGGGCGGCGGCGCGGCGGCGGCGGCGGCAGGCGCGGCGGGGCTCATGAGCGGGGCGCGGGGGCGGCGGGGTCGACCGGCGGCGCGG
>JAJYHA010000320.1 GCA_021784995.1 Myxococcales bacterium | reverse complement strand
CGGTCACCGGCGTGGGCGCGCCCTCGTACACGTCGGGGGTCCAGAGGTGGAAGGGCACCGCCGCCACCTTGAAGGCCAGGCCGGCGCCCACCAGGCCGACGCCGGCCACGAGGAGCATCCCGGACCCGCGCGACAGGGCCGAGAAGAGGGTGGAGCCGGTGGCGCCGAAGATCAGCGCCGTCCCGTAGAGGAGCAGCGCGGACGAGAAGGCCCCGAGCAGGAAGTACTTGAACGCCGCCTCGGCCGGCTTGCGGCCGCGCCGCATCCAGGCGGCGAGCGCGTAGGTCGCGAGGCTCATCACCTCGATGGCGATGAAGGCCACCAGGAGATCGGTGGCGCTGCCGAGCAGGCACATGCCGCTGGCGGCGAAGAGCGCCAGCGCGTAGAACTCGCCGCGCTCCGCCCCGCGGGCGCCGAGCCACGGCGCGCCCACCAGCGCCGAGAGCGCCAGCCCGGCGCAGACGACCACCGTAACGAACACCGAGAAGGCGTCCACCGCGGCCTGCCCGGCGAAGATCGAGCCGGCCGGCGGCGTCAGGACGGCTGCCGCCGCGGCCAGCACCGCCGTGACCACGGTGAGGCCGGCCTGGTACCCGCGCCGGCCGGAGGTCAGGAAGACCTCCGACATGAGCAGCACCAGGGCGCCCAGCACCAGGATGGCGATGGGCAGGAGGGCGGCGAAGTCGGCCGTCGGGAACGGGGTCATGTCACTCCCTCCCCGCCAGCGCGGGCGGCTGCGTCCCGGTGGTGGGTGGCCTCGCCGGCTCGGTGCCGCGCAGGCGCTGCTCGGCGGCCGCGAAGCGCCCGAGGAGCCGGTCCACCGGCATCCGGGCGGGGTCGAGGAACGGCTGCGGGACGAGGCCCATCACGCCTATGAGGATCAGGAGCGGCGCCACCACGAACCACTCGCGCAGCGAGAGGTCGGGCAGCCCTGCGTTCCGCTCGTTGCGCATGGCGCCGAAGAAGACGCGCTCCACCAGCGACAGCATGTAGACCGCGCCCAGGATGACGCCCGTCGCGCCGACGGCGGCGAACCAGGGCGCCTTCGCCAGGCGGCCCACCCAGGTGCCGGAGAGGATGAGGAACTCGCCCACGAAGCCGTTCGTGCCCGGGAGCCCGATGGAGGAGAGCGTCACGATCACGAAGGCGGTGGCGATCCAGGGCACCTGACGCGCGATGCCGCCGTACTCCGAGATGAGCCGGGTGTGGCGCCGCTCGTACAGGATGCCCACCAGGAGGAAGAGCGCGCCCGTCGAGACCCCGTGGTTCAGCATCTGGTAGACGCCGCCGGTGAGCCCCTCCGCCGTGAGCGCCATGAGCCCCAGCATGACGAAGCCCATGTGCGAGACGGAGGAGTAGGCGACGAGCCGCTTCATGTCCTTCTGCACGAAGCACATGAGGGCGCCGTAGACGATCCCGACCACCGCCAGCGTGGCCACCATCGGGCGGTAGTGGAGCGCGGCCTCCGGGAAGAGGGGGAGCGCGTACCGGAAGAACCCGAACGTGCCCATCTTGAGCAGCACCCCGGCCAGGATCACCGAGCCGGCGGTGGGCGCCTCCGTGTGCGCGTCGGGCAGCCAGGTGTGCACCGGGAACATGGGCACCTTGACCGCGAAGGCCACCGCGAACGCGAGGAAGAGCCAGCGCTCCGCGCCGGGAGAGACCTGCAGCGCCTGCCGGACCTGGACGTAGTCGAAGGTGCCGCCGGCGTGCGCCGAGACGTAGAGGATCGCGACGAGCATGAGCACGCTCGCCACGAAGGTGTAGATGAAGAACTTCACCGTCGCGTAGAGCCGGTTCTCCGATCCCCAGATGCCGATCAGGAGGTACATCGGGACGAGGACCGCCTCCCAGAAGACGTAGAAGAGGACCAGGTCGAGGGCGGCGAAGGTCCCGATCATCGCGGTCTCGAGCACGAGCACCGCGATCATGAACTCCTTCACCCGCTCCTGGACGGCGTTCCAGGCGGAGAGGACGACGAGAGGCGTGAGCGCCGTCGTCAGCATGACCAGCAGCAGGGCGACGCCGTCGAGGCCGACGTGGTAGCCGATGCCGAGGGTGGTGACCCACGGCACCTTCACCTCGAACTGGAACTCCGGGGCGCCGCGCGCGCCGTCGTAGCCGAACCAGAGCGCGAGCGAGACGAGGAAGGTCGCGAGCGAGGTGACGAAGGCGATGGCGCGGTGCTGCCGCGGCTCGCCGGCCGGGAAGAGCGCCGCCACCACCGCGCCGGCGAGCGGCAGGAAGATCACGAGCGAGAGCAGGTTCGTCTGCGACACCTCAGCGCCCTCCCATGCCGACGACCGTCCACAGGATGACCGCGGCCGCGATGGCCATCACGGCCGCGTAGCGCTGCGCGTCCCCGTTCTGGAACCCTCGGAACGTGCGGCCGAAGAAGCCGAAGAGGCGCGCCGTGCCGTTCACGAGGATCCCGTCGATGGCGAAGGCGTCCACCACCCGCCACAGCATCCAGGCCAGCCCGCGCAGCGGCCGGATGATCACGAAGTCGTACAGCTCGTCCACCCGGAACTTGTCCACCGTGAAGCGGTAGAGGCCGGGCAGCGCGCGGGTGAAGCGCTCCGGCACGCCGCGCCAGGGGCCCGCGTACATGAGCCACGCGGCGCCGCCGCAGGCCAGGGCCACCCCCCAGGCCACCAGGAAGGGCCACAGCACGAGGTGCTCGTGCTCGCCCAGCACCTCCTGCGCCTGCGCGAAGACGGGCTGCAGGAACCCGGCGAAGATCTCGCCCCACGATCCGAAGAGGGGGAGATCGGAA
>JAJYHA010000224.1 GCA_021784995.1 Myxococcales bacterium | reverse complement strand
GAAGGGGATGTTGAGCGCGGTGACGAGCGCCGCGCGCACGTGCCCCAGGAAGAGCAGCAGCACCAGGGTCACGAGCCCCATCCCGACGAGGAGGTTCTCGAGCACCGTGCGGGTGGTGACCGAGATGAGCCCCTCGCGGTCGTAGTACGGCTCGATGTCCATGCCGGGCGGCAGCAGGTGGTTCTTCCGGATGTAGTCCACCCGGGCGTAGATGCCCTCCAGCGTGGACCGGGTCTGCTCGCCGTAGCGCATGAGGACCGTGCCCTCCACCACGTCGGGCTCGTCGTCCCGTCCGACGATCCCGAGCCGGGGCGCGGCGCCGATGGAGACGGTCGCGACGTCGCGGACGCGCACCGGCACGCTCCGGGGCGCCTGGATGACCACGTCCTCGATGTCCTTCGGCGAGCGGAACAGCCCGATGCCGCGGACGGTGTAGGCCTGCTCTCCCAGCGTGAGGCGCTGGCCGCCCACGTTCTGGTTGGCGCTGGCGAGGGCCTGCATGAGCTGGGAGAGCGCGATCCCGCGCGCGCGCAGGCGATAGGGATCCACCTCGACGTGGTACTCCTTGGTGAGCCCGCCGAAGGTCACCACGTCGGCCACGCCGGGCACCTGGCGGAACTGCCGCTCCAGGATCCAGTCGGCGGCGGTCTTCAGGTCCTCGAGCGAGTACCCCTTGCCGCGGACGTTGAAGCGGTAGACCTCGCCGATGGCGTTCCAGGGCGAGAGCTGGGCCTGCATCCCGTTCGGCAGCTGGATGAACTGGAGGCGGTTGATCACCTCCTGCCGCGCCTCCTCGTAGCGCGTGCCCCAGCGGAAGTAGCACTTCACGTCGGTGAGCGCGTAGAGCGACTGCGAGCGGACGTGGTCGAGCCCCGGCATGCCCGACAGCCCGATCTCGAGCGGGATGGTGACGTACCGCTCGACCTCCTCGGCGCTCCAGCCCGGCGGCTGGACGATCACCTCCACCAGGGGCGGCACGGGGTTCGGATAGGCCTCCACCGGCAGCTCGCGGAAGGCGGCCAGGCCCGCGCCCAGGGTCGCCAGCGCGAGCAGCAGGACGAGGGCCCGGTTCTGCAGGGAGAGCGTGACGAGCCGCTGGACCATCTAGAGGAGCCCCACCAGGAAGATCCCGCCCCGCACCACCACCGACTCCCCCGTCACCAGCCCGTCCGAGATCGGCACCAGGCCGGAGGGGCGCTCCTCGCCCACCACCACCCGGCGCCGCCTGAAGACCAGCTCCCCGCGCTCGCCGCGCCCGGCCGCCACGAAGACGACGGTGTCGTCGCCGAGCCGCAGGATGGCCTCGCGCGGCACCGCCACGTGGCGGCGCGCCGGGAGCGTGACGGAGAGCACGGGCGCCATCTCCGGGCGGAGCGCGTGGTCCGGGTTGCGGAGCACGCAGCGGATCCTGCCGGTCCGCTGCACCGGATCGAGCGCGTCGGCCACCCAGTCCACCGAGCCGCGGAAGGTGCGCCCGGGGAGCGCGGAGACGGTCACCGCGACCGGATCGCCGCGGTGGACGTGCGGGAGGTCGACCTCGAAGACGTCGCCCAGGATCCAGAGCGGGTCGAGCGCGCCCACCGTGAAGAGCTCGACCGGGCTCCCGACCCCGGCCCACTGTCCCTGCACCTCCAGGCCGGGCGCCGCCGCCCGCGCCACCACCTCGCCGTCGACGGGGCTCCGCAGGGTGTACTCCTGCGTGACGGCGTCGAAGGTGCCGGACCGCAGCAGCCGGGTCTTGTCCTCGGCGCGGGCCGCCTCCGCCCGCGCCTTGGCGTACCCCGCCTCCGCCGCCTCGAGATCGCGGCGCGCGCCGGCGTGGGCCTCCACCAGCTCGCGCTGGCGATCGCGCTCGTGCCGGGCCGCCACCAGGTCGGCCTGCGCCTTCACCACGTCGGCGAACGCCGCGCCGACGTCGGGCGAGGCCAGCGTCAGCAGCGCCGCGCCGCGCGCCACGTGGTCGCCCGGAGCCGCGAGGACCCGCGTCACGCGCCCGGTCACGGGGGAGAAGACGTGCGCCACCCGGGCGTCGTCGAACGCCACGCGCCCGCCGATCCCGACCGCGTCGGGGACCTCCTGCTCCACCGCGGCGGCCACCTGGATGCCCGCCGCGCGGAGCTGCGCCTCCGACAGGCGGGCCTCACCGCCCATGCTCTCGCGCGGGCGCGACGCCTCGACGAGCAGCGCGTCGCCCGGGGCCAGCCCCTGCGTCACCGTCGCCAGCGGCGCCGCGTCGTCGGTGCGGATCCGGCGTCGCGCGAAGCGGCGCCGCCCGTCCGGCAGGTCGCCCTGGGCCACGTAGGCGAAGGTGTCGCCGCCGAGGTGGACCACCGCCTCGTGCGGCACCGCCAGGCCGCGCCGGGGCGGGGTGGCGATCTCGACGTGGGCCAGCATCTCCGGCTTGAGCGCGTGGTCGGGGTTGGCGAGCGTCACCCGCACGCGCGCGGTCCGGGTGGCCGGGTCGAGCGCCGCGCCCACCTGGTCGACCGCGCCGTGGAAGGCGCGGCCCGGCCAGGCCGCCACGCGCACCGTCACCGCCGCGCCGCGCGCGATCGCCGCCAGGTCGGCGTCCGCCACGTCGGCCAGCACCCACACGCGGCCGATGTCGCCGACCGTCACGAGCTCGGCCGGGGTGCCCGAGGAGGCGCCCTGCACCTCGAGGCCGGGCGCGGCGCCGCGGGCCATCACCTCGCCCGCGATCGGGGAGCGCAGCAGCAGCTCCTGCGTCACCCGATCCAGGCCCTCCGCGCGCAGCAGCCGCGCGCGCTGGCGCGCC
>JAJYHA010000174.1 GCA_021784995.1 Myxococcales bacterium | reverse complement strand
CCACCAGGCCGAGCTTCATCACCTCCGGCAGGCCGCCCACGTTGTGGTGGCTCTTGATGGTCGCGCTCGGGCCCTTGAACGAGACCGACTCGATCACGTCGGGGTAGAGCGTCCCCTGGACCAGGAAGCGCGCGCGCTCGCCCAGGGCCGCGAGCCGCTCCACCTCCTCCTCGAACACGGCGATGAACTCGCGCCCGATGATCTTCCGCTTCGCCTCGGGATCGACCACCCCCGCCAGGCCGGCCAGGAAGCGGGAGCGCGCGTCCACCGTGACGAGCGGCAGGTGGAACATGCGCCCGAAGACCTCCTCCACCTGCGCGCGCTCGCCGGCGCGCAGGACCCCGTTGTCCACGAAGATGCAGCGGAGCCGGTCGCCGATGGCGCGGTGGACCAGGAGGGCGGCCACCGCCGAGTCGACGCCGCCGGAGAGCGCGCAGATGACGTGCCCCGCCCCCACCTGCTCCCGGATCTGCTCCACGGCGGTCTCGGCGTAGCCGCGCATCGACCAGGACCCCGAGCAGCCGCACACGCGCAGGGCGAAGTTGCGCAGCACGTCGGCGCCGCGCGGCGTGTGGACCACCTCGGGGTGGAACTGCAGGCCGTAGAAGCGCCGGCCCCGGTCCTCGACCGCCGCGTAGGGCGAGGAGGCGGTGGCCGCGATCGGCTCGAAGCCGGGCGGCAGCGCCTCCACCCGGTCGCCGTGGCTCATCCAGACGTCGAGCCGTGGCGGCAGGCCCTGGAAGAGCGGCGACGCCTGCGCCACGTCGACGGCGGCCGGACCGTACTCGCGGTGCGCCGCGCGGTCCACGCGCCCGCCCAGCTCGTGCGCCAGGAGCTGCAGGCCGTAGCAGATGCCCAGCACGGGCACCCCCAGGTCGAACACCGCCCGGTCGGCCCGCGGGCTCCCCTCCGCCAGCACGCTGGCCGGGCCTCCGGAGAGCACCACGCCGCGCGGCCGGAAGGCCCGGATGGCGGCGGCGCCCGCGGTGCAGGGGTGGATCTCGCAGTAGACGCCGAGCTCGCGCAGGCGCCGCGCGATGAGCTGCGTGTACTGCGACCCGAAGTCGAGGATGAGGATCTTCTCGGAGTGGATGTCCACGGCTCCTCCCGCGACGCCGCCGGCGCGCCGCCGCGGCGTGGGCGTCCCGTCCGGACCTCCTGCGTTCGCGCCCGGCCTCGCGCCCGGCGCGGAGTCGAGCGGCCCTAGTCGACCCGGTAGTTCGGCGCCTCCTGCACGATGATGACGTCGTGCACGTGGCTCTCGCGCAGGCCCGCGCTGGAGATGCGGATGAAGCGCGGCTTCGACCTGAGCTCGGGGATGCTCTTGCAGCCGAGGTACCCCATGCCGCTCCGCAGCCCGCCGACGAGCTGGAAGACGTTCATGGCCACGCTGCCCTTGTAGGGCACGCGGCCCTCGATGCCCTCCGGCACCAGCTTGTCGGCGTCGGAGATCTCCGCCTGGAAGTAGCGGTCCTTCGACCCCTCCTTCATGGCGGCGATCGACCCCATCCCGCGGTAGCTCTTGTAGCTGCGCCCCTGGTACAGGATCACCTCTCCGGGCGCCTCCTCGGTGCCAGCCAGCAGCGACCCGATCATCACGCTGGCCGCGCCCGCGGCGAGCGCCTTCACCAGGTCGCCGGAGTACTTCACGCCGCCGTCCGAGATGATCGGCACGCCGTGCCGGTCGGCCGCCCGCGCGCAGTCGTCGACGGCCGTGATCTGCGGCACGCCCACCCCCGCCACCACCCGCGTGGTGCAGATCGATCCGGGCCCGATGCCGACCTTCACGGCGTCGACGCCCGCCTTGCAGAGCGCCTCCGCGCCCTCGGCCGTCGCGACGTTTCCCGCGGCCAGCTCGACGTTGCGGAAGTTGGCCTTCGTGTCGCGGACCGCGTCCACCACCCCGCGGGAGTGGCCGTGGGCGGTGTCGATCACGATCACGTCCACGGCCGCCTTGAGGAGCGCCGCCACGCGGGCCTCGCGGTCGGACCCCACGCCGACCGCCGCCCCGCACAGCAGGCGCCCGAGCCGGTCCTTGGCGGCGTTCGGGTGCTGCTGGACCTTCTCGATGTCCTTGATGGTGATGAGGCCCTTCAGCTCGAAGGCGCCGTTCACCACCAGCAGCTTCTCGATCCGGTGGCGGTGCAGCAGGTCCTTCGCCTCCTCGATCGTCACGCCCTCGCGCGCGGTGACGAGGTCCTTCGTCATCACCTCCTCGACGCGCTGCTCGAGGTTCCGCTCGAAGCGGAGGTCGCGGTTGGTGAGGATCCCCACCAGCCGGCCGCTGCGCGTGACCGGCACGCCGCTGATCCCGTGCTCGCGCATCAGGGCCACCGCGTGGGCGAGCCGCGCCTCCGGCTCGATGGTGACCGGGTCCGCGACCACCGCCGACTCGTACCGCTTCACCTTCGCCACCTCGGCCGCCTGCTGCTCGACCGAGAGGTTCTTGTGGATGAACCCGATGCCGCCCGCGGAGGCCATGGCGATGGCCATGCGCGCCTCGGTGACGGTGTCCATGGCGGCGGACACGACCGGGATGTTGAGCTGGAGGTTGCGGGTGAGGCGGGTGGCCGTCTCGACCGTCTTCGGGAGGACGTCGCTCTCGCCCGGGACGAGCAGCACGTCGTCGAACGTCAGCGCGTCGCGAAGGTCGTCGCGGTTGAGCATGCGGACGTATAACGACCCTCCGCGGGGAGGTCAAGACGCGGCCCGGTGCGCGGCCGCGGCGGTCAGCGCTCGGGGAGCTGCTGCCGCAGGAGGGCGTCGCCGCGGAGGGTG
>JAJYHA010000101.1 GCA_021784995.1 Myxococcales bacterium | reverse complement strand
CACCAGGTGATCGCGCCGGTGGTGGTCGCCACCGTCTCCACCGAGGCCCGCTACAAGATGGACGGCACGAACATGGGCTTCAAGCCGGTGCGCGTGCTGAGCGCGGAGGAGGCGGAGGCACCGGTCCAGGCGAGCTGCAAGATGCAGCGGCCGTGACGGACGGAGGGCGCGCGCGGAGGAGGCGGGCCGGCCCGTGCCGGCGCGCCGCCCCCGCGCGAGGCGATCGGCGCGAGCCGGAGGAGCGATGGAGTACTTCGTCGTCTCGCTGCTGAACGGCGTGGTCTACGGGCTGCTGCTGTTCATGGTGTCGGCGGGCCTCACCCTGATCTTCGGGATGATGGGGGTGCTGAACTTCGCGCACGCCTCCTTCTACATGGTGGGCGCCTACTGCGCGTACGCGCTGGGCGGCCGGATCGGGTTCTGGCCGGCGCTCGTGATCTCGCCCGTCCTGGTCGGGCTGCTCGGGGTCGTGGTCGAGCGCGGGATGCTGCGGCGGGTGCACCGCCACGGCCACGCGCAGGAGCTGCTCCTCACCTTCGGCCTCGCCTTCATCCTCTCCGAGCTGGTGAAGCTGGTCTTCGGCAACTACCCGGTCGACTACGCCATCCCGCGTGCGCTCAACGTGCCCGCCTTCCACGTCTTCGGCTCGGACTACCCGCTCTACCGGGTCCTCATGGGCGGCGTCTCGGTCGCCATGTTCGCCGCCATCTGGCTGCTGCTCGCGCGCACGCGGATCGGCATCGTGGTGCGGTCGGCGCTGCACCGGCCGCGGATGGCGGAGGCGCTCGGTCACAACGTGCCGCTGGTCTTCACGGCGGTGTTCGGCGTCGGGGCCGGGCTGGCCGGGCTGGCCGGCGCGGTGGCGGGCGCCTTCTACACCACCAACCCCAACATGGCGCTCGAGCTGGGCGTGCTGGTCTTCGTGGTGGTGGTGGTGGGCGGGCTCGGCTCGCTCGAGGGGGCGATGATCGCGTCGCTCCTCATCGGCCTCGTCAGCTCCTTCTCGGTGGGCCTCGACACGAGCCTGGCCGATCTGCTGGCGCTGGTCGGGGCGCGGGCCTGGGCCGAGCGCACGGGGGGCCTGCTCACCGTGAAGATCTCGAGCGTGGCCGCGACGCTCCCCTTCGCGCTCATGCTCCTCGTCCTGCTGGTGCGCCCCTCCGGCCTGCGGGGGGAGGAGGCGTGAGCCGCGGCCGGGGCCTGGCGATCCTGGCCGCCGTGGTGGCGCTGCTGGCGGCCGCGCCGGCCCTCCTGCCGGAGGCGCTGCTCGGTGCGGCGGTGCAGATGCTGGTGGCGGCGCTCTTCGCCAGCGCCTTCAACGTGCTGGCGGGGCAGGGGGGCATGCTCTCCTTCGGGCACGCCGCCTACTTCGGCGTGGGCGCCTTCGCGACGCTCCACGCCATGGGCGGCGTGAACGGCTCCCCCGGGCTGCTCCCCACGCCGCTGCTGCCGCTGGCGGGCGGCGTGGCCGGGCTGCTGCTGGGGGTGGTGGCGGGCTGGTTCTCGACCCTCCGCAGCGGCGTCTACTTCTCCATGATCACCCTCGCCCTGGCGGAGCTGCTCCACGCCCTGGCGCCGCAGGTGAAGGGCGTCTTCGGCGGAGAGAGCGGCATCTCGGCCATGCGGGCGCCGGCGTGGGGGCTCGGCTTCGGCGACACGCGGCAGGTCTACTACCTCACGCTGGCCTGGGTGCTCCTGTCGCTGGCGGCGCTGTGGGGCGTCACGCGGACGCCCTTCGGGCGCCTCACCCTGGCGCTGCGCGAGAACGACCGCCGGCTCGGCTTCCTGGGCTACGACGCCCATCGGCTCAAGGTGGTCGCGTTCGCGCTCTCCGCCGCCTTCTCCGGGATCGCCGGCGGGCTGCAGGTGGTGAACGCCGAGGCGGCCAACTACGCGCTCTTCGACATCCAGCTCTCCTCGATGGTGGTCCTCCACACCTACCTGGGCGGCACGGGGGCCTTCCTGGGCCCGGCGCTGGGCGCCGCCGTGATGACCTTCTTCAGCTACGCCGTCTCCGACCTGACCCGCTCCTGGATGCTCTACCAGGGCGTCCTCTTCGTGCTGGTCATGATGTACGTCCCGGACGGCTTCGTCGGCCTGGCCGGGCGGATGGCGGCGGCGGTGCGGATGGGGCGCGCGCGCGTGCGCCCGGGCCGCGCGGCGCTGGCGGCGGCCGGAGCGCTCCTCGTGACGGCCGGGACCGTCCTCGCGGTGGAGCTGCTGCAGCGGCTCTTCGCCCAGGACTACCAGGCGCAGCGGTCGCTGGCCGGCGGGAGCTGGCCCTCCCTCGACGCCTTCGGCCGCCGCTGGGATCCCGCCTCGGCCGTGACCTGGGGCCTGCCGCTGCTGCTGGCGCTCGCGGGCGGGGCCGTGGTGATGGCCGCGCGCCGGGTCCCCGCGCTGGCGCCGGCCGAGCCGGAGGGTGGGCCGTGACCGCCGCCGCGCCCGTCCTCTCGCTGCGGGGGGTCCACCGATCGTTCGGCGAGGCGGAGATCCTGTGCGGGGTCTCGCTCGATCTCGCCCCCGCCGAGCGCCACGCCGTGATCGGCCCCAACGGCGCCGGCAAGTCGACCCTGTTCCACCTCATCTCGGGGCGCTACCCGCCCACGCGGGGCGAGATCCTGCTGCGGGGGGAGTCGATCGTCGGGCTGTCGCCGCACGCCATCAACCGCCGCGGCCTCGCCCGATCGTTCCAGATCACCAGCATCTTCCCGCGGCTGTCGGTCCTGGAGAACCTGCGCATCGCGGTCCTGCGGCGCCACGGCCTGGCCTACGACCTCTTCC
>JAJYHA010000026.1 GCA_021784995.1 Myxococcales bacterium | reverse complement strand
GCCCACCTCCTCGAGGGTGTGGTCGCTCTTCTCCCCGATGCCGAAGCGCATGCGCAGCACCTTCGCCTCGCGCGGCGTCAGGGTGGCCAGGACCTTCCTGGTCTGCTCCGCCAGGTTCATGTTGATGACGGCGTCGGAGGGGCTGACGATGGCCTTGTCCTCGATGAAGTCGCCGAGGTGGCTGTCCTCCTCCTCGCCGATGGGCGTCTCCAGCGAGATGGGCTCCTTGGCGATCTTCAGGACCTTGCGGACCTTGTCGAGCGGGAGCTCCATCTTCTCGGCGATCTCCTCCGGCGTCGGCTCGCGCCCCAGCTCCTGCACCAGGTAGCGCGAGGTGCGGATGAGCTTGTTGATGGTCTCGATCATGTGCACCGGGATGCGGATGGTGCGGGCCTGGTCGGCGATGGCGCGGGTGATGGCCTGCCGGATCCACCAGGTGGCGTAGGTCGAGAACTTGTAGCCGCGCTTGTACTCGAACTTGTCCACCGCCTTCATCAGGCCGATGTTCCCCTCCTGGATCAGGTCGAGGAACTGGAGCCCGCGGTTCGTGTACTTCTTGGCGATCGAGACCACCAGCCGGAGGTTGGCCTCCACCAGCTCGGTCTTGGCCCGCTCGGCGCGCCGCTCCCCGTCGCTGATGGCGCGGTAGGTGCGGCGGAGCTCCTCGACCGGGAGCTGCGCCTCCTCCTGGACGCGCAGGACCTTCCGCACCGCGTTGCGCACCACGCGGTCGACGTCCTCGAGCTCCTCGGCGCTGATCCCGAGCTTCTTCCCCAGCTTCCTGCGCAGCCCCTCGTCCGTCCGCGCGTCGCGCAGCAGCCGCTTCAGCTCCTTGACCGGCACGTCGACGCGCCGCTCGCACGCGATCAGCTCGTGCTCGGCCTCCTCCACCCGCTTGATGAGGCCCTTCAGCTTCGCGACGATGCGGTCGATCTGCTTGCGGTTGAGCTGGATGGCCTCGAGGTTCTCGACCATCTGCATCTCGACGGCCTTGATCTCGCCCTTCAGCTCCTTGCGCTTGACCTCCGAGAGCTTCTTCGCCGCCAGCGTCTCCTTCAGCTTCGCGACGTCGCGCTCCAGCTTGCGGATGCGGTCGATGTGCTTGAGGACGTGGTCGACCTTCTTCTGCTCGTCCTTGGCCAGTCGGGGCGCGGACGGCTCGCCGCCCTCCCCCGCCTCCCCGCCCTCGCCGGCCTCCGCCGCACCCTCGGCCTCCTCCGCCTCGGCCTCGACCTCGTCGCTCTCCTCCTCCTCGCCCTCGGCCGCGGCCTCGTCGCCGGCGTCCTTGATGATCTCGCGGACGCGGATCTTGCCCTTCCGCAGGCGCTCGCCGAGGTCGAGGATCTCCTTGATGGCGATCGACGACGCGAGCACCGAGGCCAGCACCTCCTTCTCGCCGTCCTCGATCCGCTTGGCGATCTCCACCTCGCCCTCGCGCGTGAGCAGGGAGACCGAGCCCATCTTCCGCAGGTACATGCGGACGGGGTCGTTGGACTTCCCGTAGCCGGGGTCCTCCTCCTCCTTCTCCTCCTGCTCCTCCTCGCTCTTGGCCTCCGGCTCCGCGGGCGGCTTGTCCGGGAGCTTCATCTTCTTGGCGTCGTCGACCACCTCGATGTCGTGGTCGCCGAACATCGACATGACGTCGTCGATCTGCTCCGACGAGACGATGTCGGCCGGGAGCGCGTCGTTGACCTCGTCGTAGGTCAGGAACCCCTTGTCCCGGCCCCGCTCCATGAGCGCCTTGACCTCGGAGCGCTCCGTGATGTCGCTTCCGCCGCCGTCGTCCTCGTCCTCCAGCTCGGCGTCGGCGGCCTCGGCCTCCTCCTCGCCCGCCTCCGGCTCCTCGTGCTCCTCGGCCGGAGGGTGGCCCTTCCGGAGCCGCCGCTCCTCCTCGTGCGCGGGGACGCGCCTCGCCTCCACGGCCTCCCGTGCCTCTCCCGGCCGCCGCCCCTTGCGGTCCGCCTTCCCGGCGGCCTCGGGGCGGGACGGCTTCTCGACCGCGTGGGCGATCTTGCGGCGCCGGTCCACCGGCTCCTTGCGCGCGGCCGCCCGGGCGGCGACGGGCCGCCCGGCCCGTGCCTTGGCCCCCTTGCCCGTCCGCTCCCTCTCGGTGCGCTCGGGGCGCGCCTTCGCCGGGCGTGGCTTCCTCTGGACCTTCTTGGCGGCGTGGGACTTCGACGTCGTCATGTGCGGGCGCTCCCTGGGCTCCGTGGCTCGGTCCTCTTGCTTAACCGCTCGGGGGCGACCGAGCCCGCCGAACTTGTTGAGAATCCTCCGCAAGGCCGCCGTCATCCGGCCCTCCGCCCGTCCCGCCGCTTCTCCAGATCCGCGCGCCGCCGGGCGGCGACGAGCATCGCGTCGCGCAGCCCGTCGGGGATCGGCTGCCCGGCCAGGGCGATGTCGGCGTTCAGGCGGTCGATCTCGAGCCCGAGGGCGTCGATCTTGGCCTCGACGGTCGCCTTGCGGAACTCGCGCTCGGCCGCGCCCGGGTCCGGGCGCGCCGGCCCGAGGAGCTGGCGCACGCGGTTCAGGGCGTGCCGCGTGATCACCGGCTCGAGCCGCTCCAGCAGCCGTGCCGCCTCGAGGCCCTCCTCCAGCAGCGCGCGCACGACCGGCTCCAGGTCCAGCCCGGCGTACAGCGCCAGGAAGTGCTCCTCCCGGGCCACCTCGGCCAGCTCGGGGAAGGAGGCGAGCAGCGCCAGGGCGTCGAGCGCCGGCGTGGCGAGCGCGGTCGCGGACGGCGCGCGCGGCGCCCGCGCGGAGGGCGCCGGGGCCTCGCGCGGCGGC
>JAJYHA010000422.1 GCA_021784995.1 Myxococcales bacterium | reverse complement strand
CGCGGCGATGGCGACCGTCGCCCCCGCCCGCGCCAGGCCGGCCCGCAGCCGGCTCCGCCAGCCGGCCGCGTACCCGCCCCCCCCGCTCCGCGCGCGGGCGGGCGCCACCGGGCGGAGGAACCCCTGGTTCACCAGGTTGAGGAGCGCCTTGCAGGTCTCGAACTCCCCGAGCCTCGAGCGGTCCACGATCTGCTCGACCGTGCGGCCGGGGACGGCGAGGTCGTAGGCCCGGCGCTCCGAGGGGCCGAGCGCGCTCGCCCCGGCGGCGCCGCCCTCCGGCCGCGAGCCGCCGAGGAGCCCGTCGAGCTCGTCCGTCCCGCCGGGCGCCGCGCCCGCCGGGGGGGTGGCGATCCGCTCGAAGGTGAGCGCCGGCGAGCTGATCCGCTTCCGGACGAGCGGCCACTCGTCCACCTGGCGGAAGCCCTCCATGAGCACCGACTCGGCCCGGAGCGGCGTGACCGTCTCGGGGTCCCAGTCCACGTCGCCGGGCTCGAAGGCGTAGGTGCCGCTCTTCCAGTGGAAGAGCTTGTAGACCGTCTCCGTCGTCTGGAGCGCGGTCATCTCCCTCAGGTCGGCGGTCGAGACGGCGCCCAGCTCGACGAGGACGTCGCCGAGGCGGCGGAGCGTCCGGCGCTGGATCTCGAGGGCCTGCTCCAGCTGCGGCTCGCCGATGATCCCGGCGCGCACCAGCCGGCTGCCGAGCTTCTCGCGCGCCTTCCGCCCCGCCGACTCGGCCCGGACGACGTTGCCGTCGGCCATGGCGATGTGGATCACGTCGTCGCGGGACTCGAGGTGGAGGACCCCGCTCTTCGCCTGCTGCCCGATCAGCTGGAGGATCTCGGCGATCCCGAAGTCCTTGAGCGTTCCCTTGAGCGCCATCGTTCGCTCCGCTAGCCGCGGGTGCGCCGGAAGACGCCGCGGGCCGCCGCCACGTGCACCGCCAGCCCGAGCGGCCCCGCCAGCGCGAGCTTCCCCCAGATCACGCCGGGCGACGGCAGCGGGGGCGGCGTCACCCCGCGCCAGAACCAGATCAGGAACCCGGCGAAGAGTCCCGCCGACAGGAAGGCGAGCCCGCGCCCGGGGCGGCCGTCGAAGACGTGCCCCGCGCCGCCGCCCACGACGGCGAGGGACCGCGCCAGCAGCCGGTGGACCCGCCGCCGGCGCGCGACCTGCGCCTCCTTGCGGAGCCGGTCGCGGGCGTCCACCAGCCCCTTCTTCACGAAGACGTTGACGCACTGGCCGCAGAGCGGCCCGCCGCCGGGGTCGCAGCGGTGACAGGCCGGCCGCCCGCACCGGTCGCAGGCGCGCGCCGGGTCGATCCGCCGGGCGAAGGGGACGACCAGCCAGAGCGCCGCGAGCAGCCCCCCCGCGAGCCACGGCCAGCTCCCCTCCGGGGCCGGACCGGCGAGCCGCCGGCGGAGCGCGCGCTCGACCTCCGGCGCCATGGGATCGGCGGCGGCGAGCGCCTCGATCTTCGCCGGGGGCACCGGGACGTCGACGAGGTACCGGTTGGCCGAGAAGTCGTCGTCGGCGCCGTGGCGGTGGAGGAAGGGGCCGTCCTCCTCCTCGGCGCGGTCGCGCGCCGCGCTCGACTTGGCGATGTCGCCGGAGCGCAGGTAGAGCTTCGAGAGGTCGTAGTGAGCCGCCGCCGCGACCCGCAGGTCGCCGCCGGCCCGATCGGCGGCGGCCAGGTAGGCGGCCTTCGCGCCGTCGAGGTCGCCCTGGAGGAAGAGGACGTTCCCGACGTCGACCTCGAGCTCGGGGGCCCGGTCGTCCCCCCCGGCCGCGGCGCGGTACCAGCGGAGCGCCGCCGCCAGGTCGCCGCGCCGCTTGAAGTGGTGCCCGAGCGCCGCCGCGAGCGGGGGCGGGATGGCGGCGCCGGCCGCGAGCCGCGCCGCCCGGGCGTCGTCGACCGCGCCGTGCTCGAGCTCCTGGACCACCTCCGCCGGAGTCCCGGTCCAGGCGGTGAAGCGCACCGCCTCGAGCCCCGCCCAGGGGAGCGCCGCCACCAGGGCCAGCGCCACGGTCCCCGCGACCCGCTCGGCCGTCGCCAGGTAGAGCCAGGCGGCCGCGAGCGCCCCCGCGAGGAAGGTCCAGAGGCCCAGCCCGAAGGCGAGCGGCGCCGCGAGCAGGGAGATCCCGAGGAGGCCGGCCTGGATCGGCGCCGCGCCGCGCAGCAGCGGCAGGTGGTGGAAGTCGTGGAGGAACAGCCGGAGGGTCCGGGCCAGGAGGAGCAGCACCGTCACCGCCCCGGCGGTGAAGATCGCCGCGAGCGCGGCGGCCGCCAGGTCGCCGAGGAGGGCGCGGCGGGTGTGGGGCTCCCGCCAGACCGCCGCCATCCCGTCGGCGAGCGCGCCGGCGATCTCCCCGGGGGCGCGGCCGGCAGCGAGGCGCGCCCGGGCCAGGGCCAGGTGCGCGTCGGCCAGATCGGGCGCGAGGCGGACGGCGAGCTCGGCGTGGGCGACGGCGTCGGCGGGGGCGTTCGACGCGAGCGCGCGGGCGGAGTCGCGAGCCTCGACGACCGCGAAGGCGAAGAGGTCTTCGAGGGCGAGCTGCCGCTGCGCGGCGAGGAGCGCCTCGGCGTCGCGGTCGGCCCGGCCCAGGTCCTGCTCCCGGAGGGCGGCCCGCCGATCGGTCCACGCGGTCATGACCGCGTCCCAGCGGGTGGTCACCGGCTCGATGCGGCGCGCCGCCGGCGGCGCGGGCGGCGGCGGGGGCGCCGGCGCGGGCGGCGGCGGGATCGAGTCCGGCGCTCCGGGGGCGCCCGGCGAGGGCGGCTCGTCGAGCGG
>JAJYHA010000490.1 GCA_021784995.1 Myxococcales bacterium | reverse complement strand
AGCCGACGGTGAACGTCTCCAGCCACGTCCGCGTCCAGGCCCAGATCGACGTCCTCGACAACTACGTCCTCGGCTCCTCGGCGTCGAAGGTCCAGCAGGGGACCGGCAGCCCCTACCCGGTGCCGCTCTACGGCTCCTCGCGCGTCCTCTACCCGAACGACCCGACCGCCGACCGCGCCCCCATCCTGCCGAAGCGGGTCTGGGGCGAGGTGGAGACGCCCATCGGCCTGGCCTCCTTCGGCCGCATGCCGGCGGCCTGGGGGCTCGGGATCATGGAGAACCCCGGCAGCGGGCTCGACGACGACTACGGCGACACCGTCGACCGGCTGCAGTTCGCCAGCGTCCCCCTCCCCACCCCGCTCGGCGGGATCACCGTCATCCCCTTCGTGCAGTTCGACGACGCCGGCGTCCTCTTCGCCGACCCGCACTTCGGGACCGGGGTGGGGCAGCCCTTCGCCGCCAGCCAGGGCGACTCCGCCGAGACCTGGGGGCTCAAGATCGTCCACGTCGACAGCGACGACGAGATCCGCCGGAAGCTGGAGCGGGGCGAGTCGAGCCAGAACTTCGGCCTCTACTACCAGTACAAGACGCAGCGGACCTACTACCCGACCTGGTCGCAGTACGGCTACGCCGACACCGCCGGCGGGACCGCGACCGGGACCAACGACCCGAACTACCGGCCGATCGGCATCAACCGCGGGACCTTCGCCCACGTCCTCGACCTCTGGTACCGCTACCAGAGCGCGCGGCTCACCATCGAGACCGAGTGGACCGGGGTGGTCGGCCAGATCAACGACCCGCGCTCGGTCCTGACCGATCCCAACACCTCGCCGAGCGGGTACACGGGGCAGCAGGTACTCCTCCGCCAGTTCGGCGGCGTGGTCCGCGGCACCTACGCGCTCATGCCCGACAAGCTGAAGCTCCTCACCGAGGTCGGCATCGCCTCCGGCGACGCCGCGCCGGGCATGGGCGTGAGCACCAGCACCAACTACCCGACCCTCCCCGGCCAGCAGCCGGTCTACGGGGTGCTCGACGGCCCGCAGTTCAACGTGGCCACCCGGGATCACTCCATCCGCAACTTCCGCTTCGACCCGGACTACAACATCGACATGATCCTCTGGCGGGAGATCATCGGCCAGGTGACCGACGCCTGGTACCTGCGCCCCAGCGTCCACTGGGACGCCTTCGGCGGGCTGGCCCTCGACGGCGCGATCATCTACTCGCAGGCGCTCTACGCCACCTCCACCCCGAGCTCGACCGGGCCGGGCACCGGCAACAAGCCGCTGGGGATCGAGGCCGACCTGAAGGTCTCCTACACCAGCGACGACGGCCTGAACGCCTGGATCATGTACGGCTTCTTCAACCCGCTCTCGGCCTTCGATCCCGGCCCCCTCACCCGCGCCAACGCCATCCGCGCCGGGGTGGCCCTCAAGTTCTGACCGCTCGACGGGGTGATCCGATGACCACGCGCCCGAAGGCCCGGCCCGTCTCCCGCGCCGCCCTCGCCGGGGAGGCCGACCCCCGGCTCGTCGCCCTGTCGGTCTCCATCCAGGACGACGCCGCGCTCTTCGCCGAGGACGTCCGGGGGAGCCAGGCCCACGTGGCCATGCTCGCCGCCCAGGGGATCGTCCCCCGCGCCGTCGCCCGGCGGCTGCGGCGGGCGCTCGACCAGGTGCGGCAGGAGTTCGCCGCCGGCGCGATCCGCTTCGACCCGGCGCTCGAGGACGTCCACACCCACGTCGAGCGGCGGCTCGGCGAGCTCGCCGGCCGCGACGCCGGTTACCTCCACGCCGGCCGCAGCCGGAACGACCAGGTGGCGCTCGACGAGCGGCTCTTCATCGTGGGCGCCTGCGCGCGCTGCGACGCCGCCGTGGCCCGGCTCCAGCGCGCCCTCGTCGGCCAGGCGCGCCGCCACCTCGACACCGTCCTCCCCGGCTACACCCACCTCCAGCGCGCCCAGCCGGTGTCGCTCGCCCACCACCTCCTCGCCCACGTCGAGGCGGCGGGGCGGGACCGGCAGCGGCTCGCCGAGGTGCGCGCCCGGGCGGCCATCTCCCCGCTCGGCTCCGGCGCGCTCGCCGGCACCACCCTGCCGCTCGATCGCGAGGCGGTCGCGCGCGCGCTCGGGCTGACCGGCGTCACCCGCAACTCGCTCGACGCCGTCGCCGACCGGGACAGCGCCATCGAGCTGCTCTTCGCGGTGGCGCTCGCCGCCGTCCACCTCTCGCGGCTCGGCGAGGAGATCGTCCTCTGGACGACCCGCGAGTTCGGCTTCATGACCCTCGACGACGCCTTCGCCACCGGCTCGTCGCTCATGCCGCAGAAGAAGAACCCCGACGTCGGCGAGCTGGCGCGGGGGCGCGCCGGCCGGGCCATCGGGGACCTGGTGGCGCTGCTGGCCGTCGTGAAGAACCTCCCGCTCAGCTACAACCGCGACCTGCAGGAGGACAAGCGGCCGCTCCTCGGCGGGCCGGAGGCGCTCGCCCTCACCGCCGACGCGCTCGCCGGCGCCGTCGAGACCGCCACCTTCCACGCCGACCGGATGGAGGAGGCGCTCGGCGGCGGCGAGGCGCTCGCCACCGACGCGGCCGAGTACCTCGTCGAGCGCGGCGTCCCCTTCCGCGAGGCGCACGAGGCGGTCGGGGCGGCGGCGCGCCTGGCCACGGCGCGGGGCGTGCCGCTCGCCCGGCTCGACGCCGCCGACTGGAAGGGGATCCACCGCACCTTCGGGCCGGACGTCCTCCGCTGCTTCGACCCCCGGCGCAGCCTCCGCCGGCGCGAGCTCCCCGGCGGCCC
>JAJYHA010000417.1 GCA_021784995.1 Myxococcales bacterium | reverse complement strand
CCGAGCCGGACCTGCGCACCTTCATCGACGTGCGGCGGCTCTCCGACCTCCAGGTGACGGTGCTCTTCCGGCACACGCAGGCGACGAGCGGCGCGCTCATGGCGCGTCGGATCGAGGACGCCTGGCGGCGCGCCCGCGCCGCCTCCCCGGCGTTGCAGGGCGCGCGGATGCGCGTGGTGGGCGAGTCGCTCCTGCAGGCGAAGGTGGGCGCCAGCCTGGTCCCCACGCTGGCCGAGAGCTTCCTCCTCACCGCCGCCCTGATCTTCGCGGTGTTCCTGCTCCTCTTCCGGAGCGGGCTGGAGCGCCTGCTGGCGATGATCCCGTCGCTCTTCGCGCTCCTCGCCACCTTCCTCGGCATGCGGCTCCTGGGCGGCTCCCTGAACGTCGCCACCATCATCATCGCCACCACCGTGCTGGGGACCACCGAGAACGACCAGATCCACTTCTTCCACCACATGCACGAGCGCGCCGGCGCCGGCCTGGAGGCGCGGATGCGCCACGCGCTCCACGTCTCGGGGCGGGCCATCGTCTTCGCCACGCTCATCAACGCGGCCGGGTTCCTGGGGCTCGCGCTGTCACGCTTCCCGCCGCTGCGGCAGTTCGGCCTGACCACCGCGGCGGCGTTCCTCCTGGCCCTGGCGGCGGACCTGGGCGTGCTCCCGGCGGCGCTCTGGATCGCCTCCGGCCAGCGCCCGTCGGCCGAGGGCGGCCCGGACGCGACGACGGCGCCGGGTGACCGGTTCGTGTAGGCTCGCGCCGATGCGGTGGCCGCGGATCCCGGGGTGGGCACGGACGGCGCTGCGATGGGCCGCCGCCGCCGCGGTGCTCGCCGCCTGCGCGACCTGGCTGGTGCGCCACCTGGACGGCGCGGCGCTCGCCCGGGCGCTGGCTGGCGCCGACTACCGGCTGGTGGCCCTCATGGCGGCCGGGCACCTGCTGCTCCTGCTGCCGCTCAAGGCCTGGCGGTGGGAGCGGCTCCTGGCCCCCGTGCAGCGGCTGCCGGTGACGGCGCTCTACCGCTACTGCCTGGCCGGGTGCGCCGTCTCCAACCTCCTGCCGGCGCGGGCGGGCCACGCCGCGCGGGTGCTGCTGGTCCGGCGCGACGGCGTCCCCGTCCCCAGCGCGGTGGCGGGGCTGGTGGTGGAGGAGATCGGCAACGCCAGCGTGCTGGGCCTGCTCTGCCTCCCGCTGCCCTACCTGCTGCACCTGCCCGGACGCGTGCGGGCCACCCTGGCGGTGGTGACCGGCGGCGCGGCCCTCTGCTTCGGCGTGCTGGTGTGGCTGGCCCTGGCGGCCCGGCGCCACCGCCACGGGCTGGTGCGCCGCTTCTCCGAGGGGCTGGCGGCGCTCGGGCGTGGGCGCCCGGCCGCCCTCTTCTTCGGGCTGACGGTGGCCATGTGGGTCGTCGATCTCGGCCAGATCGCGCTCGCCATGGCGGCGGTGCGCATGACGCCCTCCTACGCGGCGGTCGCGCTGGTCCTGCTCTTCGTGAACCTCACCAACGCCGTCCCCGCCACGCCGGGGCAGGTGGGCCTCTTCGAGGCGGGCGCGGCCGCCGCCTGCGTGGCGGTGGGCGCGCCGCCGGAGCAGGGGGTGGCGGTGGGGGTGCTCTACCACGTGATGCAGCTCGTCCCCGAGACCGTGCTCGGGCTGGTCGTGCTGGCCCACCGCGCCGTGGGCCGCGCGGAGCTGGCCCGGGCGCAGGTCGAGCTGGCGCCCGCACCTCGCGACGCCGCGCCCTGAACGGAGGCCCGACGGGAGGCTCATGGAACCGCACGTCCCGCTCGGCGCCGCCCGGTGGCTGCGCCACGGCCCCTTCCTGGCGCACCTCGTGGTGACGCGCCGCTGCAACCTCTCCTGCGGCTACTGCAACGAGTTCGACCGGACCTCGGCGCCGGTGCCGCGGGAGGTGCTGGAGGCGCGGCTCGCGAAGCTGCGCGCGCTGCGCACGTGGATGGTGTGCCTGACGGGTGGAGAGCCGACGCTCCACCCCGACCTGGTGGCCCTCCTGGAGCGGATGCGGTCGCTCGGCTTCCGCCGCCGGCAGCTCATCACGAACGGCTACCTGCTGCGGGAGGAGCTGGTGGAGGGGCTCAACGAGGCGGGCCTGACCGACCTGCAGATCAGCATCGACGGCGTGAAGCGCAACGCGACCACCGTCAAGGTGCTCGAGCCGCTGCGCCCCCGGCTGGAGCTGCTGGCGCGGCGCGCCCGCTTCGAGGTGGTGGTGAGCGCGGTCATCGGGAGCGCGCCGCCGGCGGAGGCCCTGGAGGTGGTGCGCTTCACGCGCGAGCTGGGCCTGACGCCCCGGATCGTGCTGCTGCACGACGGCGAGGGGCGGCTCCGGCTCACGCCGGAGGACCGGGCCGCCTTCCAGGAGGTGAAGCGGCTGCTCGGGCGGCGCGGGCGCGAGGCGGCCGACTACCGGCAGCGGCTCCTCGACCGCGGCGGCGCGCCCTTCCGGTGCCGGTCGGGGGCCCGCTACCTCTACGTGGACGAGGAGGGGCAGGTCCACTGGTGCAGCCAGACGCGGGCGCTCTTCTCGAGGGACCTGCTCGCCTACGGCGACCGCGACCTGGCGGAGCAGTTCCGCGCCGGGAAGCCGTGCGCGGCGGAGTGCACGGTGGGGTGCGCCCGGAGCGCGTCGGCCTACGACGGCTGGCGCGGCCAGGACGCCCCGGCGTCACCCGGCGATGGCGCCGGGGCCGCCGCCGGCGCGATCCCGCCAGCCCTGGCGCAGGAGGTCGGCCCAGCGCAGGGCGTCGCGGACGAAGGCCGCCGCGGCCCGCGGTGAGCGC
>JAJYHA010000072.1 GCA_021784995.1 Myxococcales bacterium | reverse complement strand
GTGCAGGCCCGCGAGGCGTTCGGCCACCGCCACGTCGGGGAGCGGCGACGCGTCGAGGACCCGATCCAGATCGCCCAGGCGCTCCACGAGGGCGTAGAGGGCGCGGTCCTCCGGGTCGAGCGCCACCTCCGGGACCACGTCGGTCACCGCCAGGCGGCCGGGCAGCGTGGCCCGAAGCCGCCGCAGCTCGTCGAGCTGCCGCGCCGCCTCCATGAGCAGGAGGTCCGTCGAGTGCAGGAGCGGCGGCCGCGCCGGGCCGGCGGCGCGGGGCTGCAGCTCGAACCGACCCGCGGCTCAGGCGAAGGGGCGGAACAACGCCTTGAGCGGCGACAGCCGGGGCTTGCCCTCGAGCGAGCAGTCCACCACCGCGCCGCGCACCAGCGCCAGCTCGGCGCACCCCTCGTCGCCGCGGATCACGAGCGCGCCCGTCTTGCGGGCGGTGGCGAGGAGCTGCAGGAGGTCGATGAGCGGCACCTCCTCGAGGCGCCCCTGGATGGCGCTCGCCGGGCTCTTCTCGCCGTCGCCCAGGTCCAGCAGCGAGCGCAGCTGCGTCGCCGCGGCGGCGCTCGCGGCCTGCCGCTCCACCACCGTGAAGATGGTCTCGCCCACCATCACCCGGTCACCCTCCCGCACCGGCGCCCGGGCGACGCGCGCTCCGTTGAGGAAGGTCCCGTTGGTCGAGCCGACGTCCTCGACCACCACCTCCCGGCCGTCGTACCGGACGACGGCGTGGCGGCGCGACACCAGGTCCTCGGAGACGAGCACGTCGGCGCCCGGCTGGCGCCCGACCAGCAGCGCGCACCCCGGCTGGAGCGGGACGACCCCACCCTCGAGCCTCCCCGACAGGAAGCGCAGGCCGAGCCGCCGGGCCTGGGTCATCGCCGCTCGCGCTCCGCGACCTCGGACCGCGCCAGCCGCAGGTAGGTCTCCGCGGTGGCGTTCCCCGGGGAGAGCGCGAGCACCGCCTCCCAGACCCGCACCGCCTCGTCTCGACGCCCCAGCGCGTGCAGGGTGACCCCCAGCGCAAGCCGCGCGGGGAGGTAGCTCGGCGCCTGGCGCACGATCTCCTCGTACTCGCGGAGCGCCTGCTCGCGGTCGCCCGCGTCACGCAGCGCCGCCGCCAGCTTGCCGCGGATGTCGACGAACGCGGGGCAGAGCGCGAGGGCGCGGCGGTAGTCGGCGATCGCGTCGTCGTGGCGGCCGGCGCAGAGCCACACGTCGCCGGCGTCGGCGTACAGGTTGGCCAGCTTCCCCTTCACGAACCGGTCGACGTCCCCCGGCGCCTCGGCCGCGTGCGACAGGGCCTGGCGGTAGACGGCCTGCGCCTCGCCGTACTTGCCGGTGTCGTTGTAGAGGACGGCGAGGTTCAGGGCCGCGTCGGTGTAGCGCGGGTTGATCCGCAGCGCCGCCTCGAAGGCCTGCTCCGCGTGCTGGTAGCGCCCCTGCTCGTAGTAGACCACGCCCAGCATGTCGTAGACGTCCGCGAAGGACTGGTTCTGCCGCACGACCGCCTCGAGCTGCTCGGCCGCGCGGGCGTAGTCCCTCCTCGCGAAGTACAGCCGCCCCAGCGTGAGCGCCTGCTTCAGCCCGTCGGCGAGCTCCGTCATCGGGGGGAGTGTAGCAGCACGGGCGATGCGCGCCAGGCACGGCCCCGCGGAGGAGGCGGCGCGCGCGCACCGGCCCCGGCCACGCCGGACCCGCGACACCCACCGGGACGCACCGCGCCGCACAGCTCGACCGGGATCGGCGGGGCGCGGCGGACTCCGTCACAGGCCGGCCGTGAAGACCCACCGATCGTGCTCGCGCGCCAGCCGGTAGAGGTGCCGCTCCCGCCGGGCGCCCGGGGACCCGTCCACCTCCACGTCCTCGCCCACCTCGGCCGCGGCCCGGTCCACGCGGATCTGCCACGCCACGACGCGCACGGCGCGGGGGCGGCGCGGCAGCTCGAGGGCGAGGCGCCGCACCGCCGCGGCCCGGTCCTCGGCGCCGTCGCGGTAGCCGTCGGCGACGAGCCGCGCGCAGGCCTCCGCGTCCCCGCCGCGCAGGGCGTCGTGGTGGCGGAAGAGCGCCAGCAGGACGCCCCGCAGCCGATCGAACTGATCGCCCTCGCCGCACCAGAGCGCGATGGCGCACGGCCGCATGTGGAACTCCTCGCGGCCGACGTACGCCAGCCGCGCCTGCTCGTCGCGCCACGCGACCCGCCCCTCGGCCGAGAGCATGGCCACCACGGTCGCGCGCCCCGGCTCCGCGAGCGGGGTCACGTCGGAGAAGCGGACGGGGTACAGCTCGACCGTCCCGCCGCCGTGGAAGCCGTACACGTCCGAGAGGTGCGCGCGATCCTGGTGCGCCAGCGCCTTGCGGATCTGCGTCTCCGGCGCCTCCAGGGAGGCGCCGAGCGTCGCCAGCCGCCCCCATCCCAGCCAGAGGGCCCCCGCGGCCGCGGCCGCGATCGCCGCCGGGGCGAGGAAGGGAGCGCCGCTCCTGCGCGCGAGGCGCTCCGTCGGCCGGTCGCGGCCCCCCGCGCCGCGGCCTGCCGAGGCGCCCGGGCCCCGCCGGCCGGCGCTACCGGAGGGAGGCAAGGAGCTTCTCCGCCTCGGGCCGGCGCGGATCCTGCGGGTGCTTCACGATGAACTGCTGCAGCGTCTGCTGCGCGCGGTACCGCTCGTCCATCCTGACGTAGACGTCCGCGAGCGCCAGCAGCGCGGCCGGCTCCCGTCGGGAGCCCGGGAAGTTCTTCACCAGCCCCTCGAGCCGGCCCGCGGCGCCGGCCCAGTGCCGGCGCTTGGCGTAGAACTCGGCCGCGTACCAC
>JAJYHA010000291.1 GCA_021784995.1 Myxococcales bacterium | reverse complement strand
GAACGTCAGCGCGTCGCGAAGGTCGTCGCGGTTGAGCATGCGGACGTATAACGACCCTCCGCGGGGAGGTCAAGACGCGGCCCGGTGCGCGGCCGCGGCGGTCAGCGCTCGGGGAGCTGCTGCCGCCGGAGGGCGTCGCCGCGGAGGGTGCGGCGCCGCCGGGCCCAGCGGACGATCGCGATGGAGACCACCGCCAGCGCCGCCAGCAGGATGACGTGGCCGAAGCGCGACGCCTCGCGGGCCGCGCGCTCGATGTCGTCGCCGAACCAGAAGCCGATGCACACCCAGAGCGGCGCCGAGACCAGGGCGGCCAGCCCGTCGAAGAGCAGGAACTGCCAGTACGGCATCCGCGCGTGGCCGACCGTGAAGTAGGTGGGCGCGCGCAGGCCCGGGAGGTAGCGGGCGATCACCACCACGATCTTGCCCCGGTGACGGAGGCGCTTCTCCACCTCCTCCAGCTTCTCGGGCGGGACCAGGCGCCGGAGCAGCCGGAACTCCGCCACGCGGACGCCGAGCCGCCGGCCCATGAGGTAGATCACGCTGTCGCCCGCCAGGATGCCCGCCAGCCCGACCAGCGCCATCGCGTGGAGGCCGGGGTCGAGCAGCATGCCCCGCAGCGTGCAGGCCTCCAGGGGCGAGGCCGTCCAGGCGAGCACGCCCCCGGCGACGAGGATGACGTCCTCCGGCATGGGCAGGCCGAAGCCGCACAGGACCAGCACCACGAAGACGAAGACGCAGCCGACGTGGAGGGAGTGCCCGCCGAGCAGGTCGACCAGGTTCTCCAGCATCACCGACCGGACCACCCTTCGGCGAGATACTGCCGCGCGCGATCGACGTAGCTCCGCACGAAGGCGCCCAGCGAGGCGACCTCCTCGGGCGTGAGGTCGCGCTTGACGCGCGCCGGCGATCCCAGCGCGAGCGTGCGCGGCGGCACGATCATCCCGGGCGGGACCAGGGAGCCGGCGCCGATCATCGACTCCTCGCCCACCACCGCGCCGTCGAGCACGGTCGCGCCCATGCCCACCAGGCAGCGCTCCTTCACCGTGCAGCCGTGCAGGGTCACGCGGTGCCCGAGGGTCACCTCGTCGCCGACCACCGTCGGGTGCGTGCCCCGGGTGACGTGGATCACACACTGATCCTGGATGTTCGTGCGGGCGCCGATCCGGATGAAGTGGACGTCGGCGCGGAGCACGGAGCCGAACCAGACGGAGGAGAGCGCGCCCATCTCCACGTCGCCGACGACGGTGGCCGTCTCGGCCACGAAGGCGGTGTCGTGCAGGCGAGGCGCCTTCCCGCCGAAGGGACGGATCAGTGCCATGGGGAGCCCTCCGGGGCGCGCGCGATGCTAGCCCGCGGGTGGTTCTACCGCAAGGCGACTCCGGAGAGCGAGTTCGCGTGCGCGCGCGTGACGCGGGCGAGGAGGATCGCGCCGGCGGGCGCGTGCGCCGCGTCGGCCTCCAGGTGGATCGCGCGGTTCTCCGGCGTGCGGCCGAAGCGCCGCGCCTCGTCGCCCTCCAGCGGCCCCTCCACCAGCACCTCGACGGTGCGCCCGAGCTGCGCCGCCATCACCTCCGACGAGATGCGGCGCTGCAGCGCCTGGAGCCGCTCCAGCCGCCCCGCGGCGACCACGCGCGGGACCTCCCGCCACTCCGGCGCGCTGCCGATGCGCCGGGCGGCGCCGGTGTGCGGGCGCGGGCTGTAGGCGAAGGAGAAGGAGTTGTCGAAGCGCGCCCCCTCCAGCAGCCGGAGCGAGGCCTCGAAGTCCTCCTCCGTCTCGCCCGGGAAGCCGACGATGAAGTCGGTCGTGACGGCGATCCCCGGCCGCGCCGCCCGCAGCCGCTCCAGGCGGTCGAGGTACTCCGCCACCGTGTAGTCGCGCCGCATCCGCGCCAGGACCGCATCCGAGCCCGCCTGCACCGGCAGGTGGAAGTGGGGCATCACGCGCGGCTCCTCCGCGAACGCGGAGACCAGCGCCGGGGAGAGGTCGTGCGGGTGGCTGGTCGTGAAGCGGACGCGCGCGACGCCGGGCAGCGCCGCCGCGCGCCGGAGCAGCGCGGCGAAGTCACAGCCGCCCGCGTAGGAGTTCACGTTCTGGCCGATGAGCGTGATCTCGCGCACGCCCACGCCGGCCAGCTCCACGCACTCGGCCAGGACCTCGGCCTGCGGCCTCGACACCTCGCGCCCGCGCGTGTGCGGCACGACGCAGAAGGAGCAGACGTTGTCGCAGCCCTTCATGGCCGTCACGAAGGCGGTGGCGCGCCCCCGCGCCGCCTCGGGATCGGCGCGCGGGAAGAGGTACTCCTCCGAGGGCATCCAGCCCGTCTCGGCGAAGCGCTCGCCGCGCGCCCGCTCGACCAGCGCCGGGAGCCGGGCGAGGTTGTCGGGCCCGAAGACGAAGTCGAGGTAGGGCACGCGCCGCAGGAGCGCCTCCTTCTCCTGCTGGGCCACGCAGCCGCCCACCGCCAGGATCGCCCCGCGCCGCGCCTTGTGCTCGCGGTACCGGCCGAGCGCCGAGAGCAGCTTCTGCTCCGCCTTCTCCCGCACCGAGCAGGTGTTGAGCAGGATGAGGTCGGCGTCCTCGGGGTGGGCCGTGCGCGCGAAGTCGTGGCGCGCCAGCAGCTCGACCATGCGCGCGCTGTCCAGGTCGTTCATCTGGCAGCCGAACGTGTGGACGAAAACCTTCCGGGCGGCGGGGACCATGGCAGGGGGAGGAAACTAGGGGGTCGGCGGCACCCGCGTCAACGGCTCCCGGCTATAGTCCCGGCCGCATGGCGACGCCCCTGATCGAGCTCCACGACGTCGACGTACGGCTGGC
>JAJYHA010000366.1 GCA_021784995.1 Myxococcales bacterium | reverse complement strand
GGCCGCGCGCTCCGAGGCGAGCCGCCCCTCCTCGGCCGCGCGGTGCGCGGCGTCGGCGGCGCGCGCGAGCGCCGCCTCGAGCTCCGCCACCCGGGCGCGCAGCCGCTGCACCTCCGCCGCCGTGTCGGACGGGGCCGGCGGCGCGAAGGGCTCCACCCGCGAGACGACCGTCGGGCCCGGCGCAGGTGCCGCCGCGTCGCCGGGCGCGCCGCGCGCCAGCTCGTCGAAGACCTGGTCGAGGAGGTCGAGGTCGTCCACGGCGAGCGCGCCGTCGGCCGGACGCGGCGGCACGGGGAGGGGCAACAGAGCTCCCACGCGCTGCACGAGCGCCGCCGGATCGAACGGCTTGCGCAGGTAGTCGTCGGCCCGCGTCCGCAGCCGGCGGTGCTGCTCGAAGGTCTCCTCCGTCGCGTCCGCGCTGGTCAGGATCAGCGGGACGGACCGGAGCTGCTCGTCCTTCCGGAATCGGTTGCAGACGGCGTACCCCGACGTGCCGGACAGCTCGACGCAGAGGACGATCAGGTCGGGGCGACGCGCGCGCGCCTCCTCCACCGCCTGCGCGCCGTCGCCGCAGGTGCGCGCCTCGAGGCCGCGCCCCTGCAGCGCGGCCGCGATGCGCTGCGCGAACGGCCGGTCCGCGTCGACGACCAGGATGTTCTTCGACATGCCCGCCGCCCCCCGCACGTGCGGCGACTCTATTCTCGGCCTCGATCGCCTGTCAAAAGCGGCGGACCGATCGCTCAGCGATCGGCGCCCTGCTGCGCGGCCCGGACCAGCCGCGCCAGGTCGTCCTCGCCCAGGTCCGACACCAGCGAGTAGACGATCTCGTCGTGCCGCCAGACCGCCACGTTGAAGCCGCGCGCGTTGGCGAGCCGGACCGTGGTGTCGCCCACGCGGACGGCGCGCCCGGCCTCGCCGAAGCGCCGCTCCGGATCGTCGATGATGAAGAGGCCGAAGCGGCCGCGCGGGGCCTGGTAGCGCACGTAGGCGGCGGGGCGATCGCTGATGTGGGAGAGCCGCGCGCCGAGGATCCGCACGCCGCCGCCGCCGAAGCGCGGGGGCGCGGCGTTGAAGTCGAGCTTCCCGGCGAACCAGCCGGCGACCGACTCCGGCCCGAGCGCCGCCGCCGTCACCTCCAGCGGCAGGTCGCGGGAGTGCTTCCGGACGGCGTCCTCGACGAGCGGATCGGTTCGACCCTGGGTGAAGAGGACCACCAGCACGCCGGCGGCGCAGGCCGCGACCGCGGCCATCCGCAGGGGCGTCAACCAGCGGCGCCAGGCCGGCGCGCGCTCCGCCCGCAGGCCCGCCCGCAGCCGCTCCAGCACCGCTGCGGGGGCCGAGCCGGCCGGTGCCCCGGGCCCCATCGCGACCCGGAGCGAGAGGCGCACGGCGGCGCGGACGCGCCCCTGCGCGTCGGCCAGCCGCCGGCAGGCCGGGCAGGCCGTCAGGTGCACCTCCGCCTCGCCCCGGTCGCGCGCCGCCAGCTCGCCGTCGAGGTAGGCGTCGAGGGCCCGCGCCAGCTCCGCGCAGTCCATGTTCGCGCCCGTCTCGGTCGGTTCGGTCGCCATGAACGACGCCCTCAGGCCGCCCCGTCCCGGCGCCGCCGGAACGCCTCGAGGTCGATCGGGTCCGCCTCGTCGCCCGGCGGCGCGGCGCGCACCACGCCGGAGAGCGCCGCGTAGCCGGCCAGCGCCTTCTGGAGCAGCCGCCGCCCCCGGTAGAGGCGCGACATCACGGTCCCCACCGGCACGTCGAGGATCTCCGCGATCTCCCGGTACGAGAACTCCTGCAGGTCGGCCAGGATCACGGCCATCCGGAAGTCGATGGGGAGCGAGTCGACGGCGCGCAGCACCTCGTCCGAGAGCAGGCGATCGAGGAAGAACTGCTCCGGGTTGGCCGCGTAGTCCGTCGCGTCGCGCGAGATGAAGCGCTCGTGCACGGCGTCGCGCTCCGCGCCCTCCACGATCGACCGCTCCTTCACCGAGCGCCGGTAGCGGTTGATGAAGGTGTTGGTGAGGATCTTGAAGAGCCAGGCCTTGATGTTCGTGCCGCGCTCGAACTTGTCGAAGAACCGGTAGGCGCGCAGGTAGGTGTCCTGGACGAGATCCTCGGCGTCGCGGTCGTTCCTGGTGAGCCGCAGCGCCGCGGAGTAGAGCGGATCGACGTGCTTCATCGCCAGCCGCTCGAACTCGTCGCGCGTCACGTCGTCGATCTTCTCGAAATTCAGCATCTCCGCGCCGGCTCCTTCACGGTCCCGCCCGGTGGTGGCCCGGGCCGCCGACTCCCGGGGACCTCCGGAGGGTAACAGGCGGGCGATCGGCTCGATTCCGGCCTGGCCGCCGGGCATGCCAGGTGGGTGCGTGTGCGCCGGCCTTCCGCCTCGGCCACGGCGGAGCGCCAGGCACGTTATAAGGGCGGTTCCACCGAATGGCCCGGTATCGCCTCCTCTTCGCCGACGACCGCGGGGTGGTCTACGATCACCCGTCCCTGCTCGCCCTCGCTCGTTCGGGCGACGATCTCCTCGTCCCGGAAGAGAGGCCGGCGCGCATGCCACCGGGTGCCGCCCTGTGTACCCTTCCGGGGCGAAGGCCGGTCGGGCTCGATCCTGCCACGGGTGCGCTCGTGACGCTCCGGACGGTGCGGGTCGGCAGGCGGACGATCGAGCCGGATGCGGTGGGCGCGACCCTGCCGCCGGGCTGGACGCGCACGCACCTCCCCGCCGCGGCGGCGCCGCCGCTCGCCACGCTCGGGGAGACGCCCGTGCTGCCCCAGTGGGCCTACACGGCGGCAGCCCTCGGGCCCGGCGGGCCGGCGGTGTTCGCGCTCCACAC
>JAJYHA010000271.1 GCA_021784995.1 Myxococcales bacterium | reverse complement strand
GGGCTCCTCCGCGCCTTCGCCCTCCTGCAGCTCGGCCGGCGCCAGGAGGCGCGTGGCCTCGCGGAGCGGCTCCTGCGCACCCCCGCGGCGACGGAGGGAGCGCGGGCCGGGGCCGAGCTGGTCCTGGCGCGCGTCGCCGCGCGGTCCGGCCGCGTCGAGGAGGCGGTGGCCCGTTACCGTGCCGTGGCCGCCTCGCGCGATCCGGTGCCGGGCCTCTCTCCCGCGCGCGCCCGGCGCCTGCCGGAGGAGGCGCGCTTCCTCACGGCCTGGCTCCGGTTCGACGCCGGCCAGTACGGGCTCGCCGCCCGTGCGCTCGACGCCTACGCACGCGCCCACCCGCGGGCGCCGCGCGCCGCCGACGCGCGCTGGTTCGCCGCCTGGTCGCTCCTCCGCGCCGGTCACCGGGCCGAGGCCCGGCGGGCGCTGGAGCGGCTGGCGCACGGCCCGGCGCTGCCGGCGGCGCTCTACTGGCAGGCGCGCCTCTCGCGCGAGCGGGGACGACAGCGGGCCCTCTACCGCCGCGTGCTGCACGCGGCCCCTCCCGCCACCTGGTACGCCCTGCTCGCGGCGGACCGCCTGGCGCGGCTCGGCGATCGGATCGACCCGCCCCTCGCCCTCGATCCGGGGCCGCCCGTCCCGGACGCGCCGGACCGCGTCGTCCCCGGCGACCCGCTGGCGTCCGCGGCCGCCCTGCTCGGCGCAGGGCTCCGCGCCGCCGCGGTGGAGGAGCTCCGCGCGCTCCTGGCGCGCCCCGGCGGTCCTCCCGCTCCGGCCCTCCTGGCCCAGCTCGCCGAGGCCGCGGGCGACGCCGAGCTGCCGTACCGCGTCGCCCGGGACCACCTCCCCCCGTCGCGGCGCGCGCTGCGCTGGCTGTACCCGCGCGCCTTCGCCGATCTGATCGATCCGAGCGCGCGCGCGGTGGGGCTCGACCCCGAGCTCTACCTCGCGATCGTGCGCCGGGAGTCGGCGTTCCGCCCCGACGCCCGCAGCGGCGCGGGCGCGATCGGCCTCGTCCAGCTCATCCCACCCACCTTCGAGCGGATCGCGGCCGTCCACGGGCTGGCGACCACGACCGCCCGCGACCTCGAGGTGCCCTCGGTGAGCGTGCCCTTCGGCGCCGCCTACCTGGGCCTCCTCGACGAGCGGTTCCGGGAGCCCGCCGTGGTGCTGGCCGCCTACAACGCGGGGCCGCCGGCCGCGGCCCCCTGGGCCCGCGAGCGCGCCGGCCTTCCCGTCGACGAGTGGGTGGAGAGCATCCCGTACCGCGAGACGCGCGCGTACGTGAAGAACGTCAGCGCCGACGCGGCCGTCTACCGGAGCCTGTGGCGGGGCGCGCCGCTCGCGCTCGACGGTGCCCGGATCGTGCCCGCGCCGCGCGAGGGGGTCTCGTTCTGACGAGCCGGCTCAGCCGTCCACGTCCGCCCGGCCGGCGCCCGCCGCGCCGCCGAGGGCACGCCGGATGGGCTCCGCCATCCGCCGGAGCACCGAGGGCGTGACCCCCGGCACGCGCAGGAGCTCCTCCACGCCGCCGGGGCGCCGGCGCGCGACCTCCAGCATCGCCTCCTCCGCCATGACCTTGAAGGGCGGGCGGTCGGCGGCGCGAGCCTGCTCCTCGCGCGCGACCCAGAGCGCGGCCAGCACCGCCCTCCCCTCCGGATCGAGGTCGCGCCCTCCCCTCATCCTGCGCCAGCCCTCGGGATCGAACACCTTCACCCGCGGCTCGACGGCGGCGATCCGCGCGAACTCCTGCCGCGCCGCCTCCGCCAGGCCACGCTCGGCCAGATCGCGCGCGAGGGCCTCGTGGAGACCGAGGAGGAAGTGGGTGTCGAGGGCCGCGTAGCTCACCTGCGCCGCCGTCAGCGGGCGCCGGCCCCAGTCCGAGCGCTGGAACGCCTTGGAGAGGCGGACGCCGAACCGGTCCGCCACCAGCGCCGACAGCCCGAGCGCCCGCGCCCCCAGCCGGCGCGCGGCCACCATGGTGTCGAAGAGCCCGGGCAGGGAGAAGCCGTACTCGCGCTTCAGGCATCGCACGTCGTAGTCGGCGCCGTGCAGGACCAGGACCTCTGCGGCGGCGAGGATCGGGCCGAGCGGCCGCGGATCGACCGCCAGCGCGTCCACCACCCAGTCGCCGCCCGCCGTCGAGATCTGCAGGAGGCACACGCGCTCGCGGTACACGTGGAAGCTGTTCGACTCGGTGTCGAGCGCGATCACGCGCTCGCGCGCCAGCGCGCCCGCGAGGAGCTCCATCGCCCCCGCGTCGCGGACGACCGTGGGCGCCAGCGACGGCGGGTCTCTCATCGCGCACCCTCCCGGACCGGGGCCGCGGCCAGCTCCACCGCGACCCGGGCCGCGATGCTGGCGTTGCGCTCGAGCAGCGCCAGGTTGGCGGCCCGCGCCTCCCCCGCCGTGGCCCGGTCGAGCGCGGCCAGGAGGAAGGGCGTGAGCGCCTTCCCCGAGCGCCCCTCCGCCCGCGCCTCCGCGAGCGCCGACGCCAGCGCGGCCTCGATCGACTCCGCCGGCAGCGCGCGCGGGGGCGGCACGCAGAGCAGGACGCCCTCTCCCCGGCCGAGCGCCTCCCAGTGCACGCGCAGCAGCGCCGCCACCTCCGCCGGGCCCTCCAGGCGGTGCTCGAGGCGGACGCCCGTCGAGGCCACGTAGAAGGCCGGCAGCTCGGAGGTGCCGAAGCCGACCACCGGCACGCAGAGCGACTCCAGCTCCTCGGCGGTGGCCGCCACGTCGAGCAGCACCTTCGGGCCCGAGGCGACGACGCACACCGGCGCGCGGGAGAGCGCCACCAGGTCCGAGGAGACGTCGCGCCGCGCACCGTCCCC
>JAJYHA010000431.1 GCA_021784995.1 Myxococcales bacterium | reverse complement strand
CGGGGTCCCCCGCACCGCGCCAGAACCGCACCGCCGCCGCGCCCAGCGTCGCGCACGCCAGCGCGCCCAGCGCGCCGAAGAGGAGGACCATCGCGCCGTGGCTCATGACGGCGTAGAAGCTCCCGTCGGCGACCGGGTGGGGCGCGAAGAAGCGCGCCGGCGACGCGGTCCCCAGCAGGACCGCGAGCAGGAGAGCCGACGCCGCGGCCGCGACGACGGCCACGGTGCGCCCGCCGTGGCGGAGGAGGCGCGCGCCGGCCGCCGGCCACGCATACTTGCGGTAGGTGGCGATCCGGAGCTCGGCCAGCGTCCGCGGGAAGTTCAGGGCGAACTCCTGCGGCGGGGCGTACTGGCACGCGTGATAGCACTCGCCGCAGTTGTGGCAGAGGTTGGCGAGGTACTCGAGGTCGGCCTCCCCGAAGGCGAGCCGCCGCTCGAGGGCGGGGAAGACCGCGCAGAAGCCCTCGCAGTAGCGGCAGGCGTTGCAGAGCCGCATCACGCGCTCGCCCTCGCGCACGAGCTCGCCCGGGATGGCCTCAGGCCCTGGCATGGCGTGCCGCCTCCGCCCCGGCGATGCGGCCGAAGACCGTGCCGATGGTCATCCCGAAGCCGGCCAGGTACCCCTGGCCGAGCACGTTCCCCGCCATGATCTCGCCCGCCGCGTAGACGTTGGCGGACGGGCGGCCGCCGTCCATGAGGACCTGGGCCCGCTCGTCCACGGCGACGCCCATGTACGTGAAGGTGATGCCCGGCCGGAGCGGATAGGCGAAGAAGGGCGGCGTGTCGAGGCGCCTCGCCCAGTGCGTCTTGGCGGGCGTGAGCCCCTCGGTGGCGCAGTCGTCGAGGCTGGCGTGGTCGAACGTCCCGGGCCGCACGGCGCGGTTGAAGTCGTCCACGGTGCGCTGCAGGGCGGCGCCGTCGAGCCGGAGCGCGCTCGCCAGCTCCGGGATGGAGCGCGCCTGGACGGGCGGGAACACGGGCGGGACGAAGCTGCCCAGCATCTTCGCGTCGATGACGGAGAAGGCGATCTGGTCGGGCTGCTGGGCCACCAGCCGGCCCCAGATGGCGTAGCGCTTGGGCCAGAAGTCCTCGCCCTCGTCGTAGAAGCGCTCGGCGCGCCGGTTCACGACGACGCCCAGGGAGACGCAGTCCACCCGCGTGACGATCCCGGCGTCGAAGCGCGGCGCCCGCGCATCGATCGCGACGGCGTGGCACTGGGTCGGGTCTCCGACCGTCTTCACCCCGTGGCGCATCAGCTCGCGCAGCAGGACGCCGCGGTTGTAGGGCGTGCCGCGGATGATGAAGTTGTCGGCGACGCTCCCCCAGGCCTCCCGCAGCCAGTCGACGTTGGCCTGGAAGCCGCCGGAGGCGGCCACCAGCGCGCGCGCGCGGACCACCTCGCCGAAGCCCCTGCGGACGACCGCCGCCGCGGTGAAGCGGCCCTCGGCCATCTCCAGCTCGTGGACCGTCGCGTTGTACTCCACCTCGACGCCGAGCCGCTCGGCGGCCCGGTAGTAGGCGTTGAGCAGCGCCTTCCCGCCACCGAGGAAGAAGGCGTTGGTGCGGGTGAGGTGCAGCGTGCCGCCGAGCGAGGGCTGGAAGCGAACGCCGTGCTCGCGCATCCAGTCGCGGCAGCGCGCCGACTCGCGGATGGTGAGCCGCGCCAGCGCCTCGGAGGTGCGGCCGCCCGACACCTTGAGGAGGTCCTCCCAGTACTCGGCCTCGCCGTAGGTGCCGGTCAGCACGTCCGCGGGCCGATCGTGCATGCAGCGGAGGTTCCGGGTGTGGCGGCTGTTCCCGCCCCGGAACTCGCGCGGGGCGCTCTCCAGGACGAGCACCGACGCGCCCGCCCGGCGCGCGGTGATGGCGGCGCAGAGGGCGGCGTTGCCGCCGCCGACGACGAGCACGTCGTACGTGCGTGCCGAATCCATTCGTCCTTTCGCGCTGCGGGCGGCGGGTTGCTTCCGGTGCGAGGGATCATCCGGGTACGACGGGATACGCTTGTATGCAATGCCGATCGATTCGTCAACCCGCGGCGATTGACGCGAGGCGCAAATTGCACCGGGCGGCGCGTGAAGGGCCCGGCCGGCCCGGCGTCGCCCACCCCGGCGCGGTGCGGGCAGACGAGGCTTGCGGGTTCGCGCGCGCACCCGTATACCTCGGGGACTCCGACGCGGCGCGCGCGGCTTCCCACGCCCGAGCGGCTCCAGGGACGTCATGATCCGAACACGGGCCGGGCAGCTCAAGAACCTCGCCGACACCTCGCGCGCGGAGCTCGTGTACCGCTCGCTGCGCGACGGGATCCAGAACGGGCTGATCAAGCAGGGAGAGCGCGTCCGCGAGGAGGAGGTGGCGCAGTCGCTCGGCGTCAGCCGCACGCCGGTGCGGGAGGCGCTGCGCCGGCTCGAGGAGCGCGGCCTGCTGGAGGTCGCCCCGGGGCGCGGGCTCGTCGTGGTCGAGCTGACCGGCCAGCGCGTGACGGAGCTGTACGCGGTGCGGGAGGTGCTCGAGGGGACCGCGGCGCGCTTCGCGGCCCAGCACGCGGCGCCGTCGGAGATCGACACGCTGCGGCGCCTCATCGAGGAGCTGCGCCAGGCGCGGGGGGACCAGCAGAAGGCGGCCCGCATCAACCGCGCGTTCCACCAGGGCATATACGACGCCGCGCACAACCGCTACCTCGTCCAGCCCCTCAACGAGCTCCACGACGCCATGTCGCTGCTGCCGGGGACCACCTACTCCGCGGTGGGCCGCCTGGAGAGCTCGTGCGAGGAGCACGTCGCCATCGTGAGCGCGATCGCGCGGCGCGACGCCGCCGCGGCGGAGGAGAGATCG
>JAJYHA010000428.1 GCA_021784995.1 Myxococcales bacterium | reverse complement strand
TCAGGGCGTAGTTGTCGGTGGCCGTGACGTGGAGCCGCTCCTCGATACGGCGCCGGATCTCCTCCGTCCAGGGCTCCCCGCCCACCAGCGCCCGCCGCAGCGACAGGGCGTTGGGGTTGACGCCCATCTCCAGCATGGACTCCGCCAGGTGGAGCGCGTAGCTGGGCGTGCTCACCAGGGCGGTGGTCTTGTAATCCTGCATGATCTTGATCTGGCGCTTCGTGTTGCCGCTCGAGGTCGGGATCACCGACGCGCCCAGCCGCTCCGCGCCGTAGTGGATCCCGAAGGCCCCCGTGAAGAGGCCGTAGTCGAAGGTGATCTGGACCACGTCGTCCTTCGTGACGCCGCTCGCGACCAGCATGCGCGCCATCAGGTTCGACCAGCTCTTCACGTCGTTGCGCGTGTAGCCCATCACGGTGGCGGCGGTGCCCGTCCCGCCCGACGCGTGGATGCGCACCACCTCGCGCAGCGGCACCGCGAAGAGGCCGTAGGGGTAGCCCTCGATCAGGTCGGCCTTGGTGGTGAAGGGGAGCCGCTGCAGCTCGGCGATCGAGCGCAGCTCGTCGGGGTCGAACCCGAGCTCGTCGAAGCGGCGCCGGTAGAAGGGCACGTTGCGGTACACGCGGCTGAGCGTGGCCTCCAGCCGCTCGAGCTGGAGCTGCTCCAGCTCGTCGCGGTCCATGCATTCCGCTTCCGGCTGCCAGTAGGTGGCGGGTGCGGTGCTCATGCGGGCTGCCTCTCCTCCGCGTCGACGTCCCTGCCCAGGTACGCGCGCTGCACGTCCCGGTTGGCGAGGAGCTCCTCCGCCGTCCCCTGCAGGACGATGCGCCCCGTCTCCAGCACGTAGCCGCGCTGCGCGATCTTGAGCGCGCCCCGGGCGTTCTGCTCGACCAGCAGCACGGTACACCCCTCGGCGCTGATGCGGGTGATCGTCGCGAAGATGTCCTTCACGACCAGGGGCGCCAGCCCCATCGACGGCTCGTCGAGCATGAGCAGCGCCGGCCGCGCCATGAGGGCGCGCGCCATGGCCAGCATCTGCTGCTCGCCGCCGGAGAGCGTTCCGGCCAGCTGCTGGTGGCGCCGCTGCAGCACGGGAAAGAGCGCGTAGGTCCGCTCCAGGTCGGCGGCGACCTCGGCGCGCTTGCCGCGCCGGTACTGCACGTGCGCGCCGAGGACCAGGTTGTCGCGCACCGTCATGTCGGCGAAGACCTGCCGCCCCTCGGGCACCAGCGAGCACCCCAGGGCGACCGTCCGCTCGGTGGGCACGGCCACCACGTCCCGCCCGCGCAGCAGGATCTCCCCCGCGCGCGCCCGCACCAGGCCGGTGATGGTCTTGAGGAGCGTCGTCTTGCCGGCCCCGTTCGCGCCCACGATGGCGACCACCTCGCCCGGCTTCACGTGCAGCGACACGCGCCGCAGCACGGTGAGCGCCCCGTACCCCGCGTCGAGGTTGCGGATCCTCAGCATTCCTCGTCCCCGAGGTAGACCTTCACCACCTGCGGATCGCGCTGGACCGCGGCCGGGACGGCGTCGGCGATCTTCTCGCCGTAGCTGAGCACCGCCACCTCGTCCGAGATCCCCATCACGAGCGACATGTCGTGCTCGACCAGCAGCACGGTCACGCCGCGGTCGCGGATGCGCGCGATGAGCCTGGCCAGGTCGGCCGTCTCGCGCATGTTGAGCCCGGCCGCCGGCTCGTCGAGGAGCACCATGCGCGGCTCGCAGGCCAGGGCCCGCGCCAGCTCCACCGCGCGCTGCTGCCCGTAGGAGAGGCTGGTGGCCTCCGCCTCCGCCAGCGCCGCCACCCCGAGGAACTCCATCAGCTCCAGCGCCCGCGCGCGCGCCGCCTCCTGCTCGCGCCGGGCCCAGGGCAGGTGCAGCATGCCGGCCACGAACCCGGCGCGGCTGCGCAGGTGCCGGCCGACGAGCACGTTGTCGAGGGCCGACATCTGGGCGAAGAGCTTGATGTGCTGGAAGGTCCGCGAGATGCCGCACGCGGCCACGCGGTGGGGCGGCGCTCCCTGTATGGCCCGCCCGTCGAACCGGACCTCGCCGCGGTCGGGCGCCACGAACCCCGACACCATGTTGAAGAGGGTGGTCTTGCCCGCGCCGTTGGGGCCGATGATCGCCTTGATCATGCCCTGCTCGACGCGGAAGCTGACGTCGCTCACGGCCTGGACGCCGCCGAAGCTCTTCGCCACGCCTTGGACCTCGAGGAGCGGCATCACGCCCCCTCCGCGGGCGGCGGGGTGGGCCGGCGTGGCCGCGCCAGCAGGGAGCGCGGGAGGCGGAGGCCCACCAGCCCGTTCGGCGCGAAGAGCATCACGGCCACCAGGATGGCGCCGAACACGGCGTCGTCGAGCGTCCCGAAGTAGCCGCGCAGGGAGAGGAAGTTCAGCACCACGCTCGTCGCCACCGCGCCCCAGAGGCTGCCCATCCCGCCCACGGCGACGATGGCGACGTACTTCACCGACTTCATGATGGAGGCCTCGGAGGGCCCGATCCCGCCGTTGAAGTGGGTGAGGAAGACGCCCGCCACGGCCGCCAGCGCCGCGCCGAGGACGAAGGTGCGGAGCTTGAGCGCCGCCGTGTCGACGCCCATCGCGCGCGCCGCGTCCTCCGCGCCGTGGATGGCGCGCAGCGCGCGTCCCACCCGCGACGCCACCAGGTTGAGCAGGAGCAGCATGACCAGCGCCAGCAGCCCGCAGGCCACGTAGTAGTTCACCACCTCGATCGAGGCGCTGCCGCCCACCGTCACGCCGGGCAGCAGGCGGAGCGGCGGCACGCCGGAGATGCCGTCCGCCGCGCCCAGCCGGGCCGTGCCCAGCGCGAGGCTGTAGACGATGGTCCCCACCCCCAGGGTGGCCATGGCCAGGTAGTGCCCCCGCAGCCGGAGCACGGGGATCCCCACCACGAAGGCCAGGGCCGCCGCCAGCGCGACGGCGCACGGGAGCGCCGCCCACGGGTGCACCGTGAGGAGCTGCCCGCCGTAGAGATCGGGGCGCGCCTCCAGCAGCCCGGCCCGCGCCAGCGCCGCCACCGCGGCCGTCCCCCGGAGCGGGCCGAGGTCCCACGTGGTCAGGAACGCCGCGCCGTAGCCGCCGACGGCGAAGAACCCCGCCTGCCCGAGCGAGATCTGGCCCGCGTACCCCATCACCAGCGAGAGCCCCACCACCACCACCGTGTAGTAGAGCGACATCGTGAGCTGCGTGAGGAGGAAGCCCTTCCCCGCCGCCACCGCCAGCAGCTGGAACACGACGGCGAGGAGCAAGAACCCGCCCACCTGCGCGTAGCGTGCGAGTCGCACGGGGTGCCTACGGGCGGGTCGCCTCGGCCGCGGCGAAGAGCCCGCTCGGCCGGACGAAGAGGATGGCGAGGAGGATGGCGATCGAGATGGCGTCCTTGTAGGCCGCCGGCAGCAGCGACACGCTGAAGGCCTCGACCACGCCCAGGACGAGCCCGGCGGCGACCGCCGCCAGGCTGTTGCCGAGGCCGCCCAGGATGGCGACCGTGAAGCCCTTGATCGCCAGGCCGGTGCCGATGGCGTACTGGGTGTAGGTGATGGGCGAGACGACGCAGCCGGCCAGCGCCCCCATCCCGGCGCTGAGCACGAACGCGAGCGTGACCAGGTTCCGGGTCGGCAGGCCGCACAGCGACGCCGCCACCCGGTTCGACGCGCAGGCCCGCATCTGGCGCCCGAGCATGGTGAACTGGAAGAACCCGGTGATGAGGACCACCATCAGCGCGCAGGTGCCCACCGCCCACAGCACCTGCGGGGAGACGCGCGCGCCCGCGACGCCGATGGAAGAGATCTCGTTGCCCGTGAAGTACGGGAGCGAGCGCACGTCCTGGCCCCAGGCCAGGAGCGCCCCCTCGCGGATGAGGATCGAGATCCCGATGGTGATGATGATCATGCGCAGCACGGAGGGGCGGTCCAGCCAGCGCATGAAGGCCATCTCGATGAACGCGCCGATCGCCATCGTGGCCAGCACGGCGACCACGATGGCGGCCGGCAGGGGCAGCGCGCGCTGCACCGTCACCGCGATCATGCCCCCCAGCATCACGAACTCGCCCTGGGCGAAGTTGATGATGCCGGTGGCGTTGTAGATGATGTTGAAGCCCATGCCGACCACGGCGTAGATGACGCCGTACGTCAGCCCGGCCACCAGGTACTGGACGAGCAGCTGCGACGTCACGCGCTAGTTCGCCAGCGGGACGAAGCGGCCGTCCTTCACGGTGATCATCTCGAAGGCGTTGATGTCCAGGCCGTTGTGGTCGGTCGGGGAGAGGTTGAAGATGCCGCCGGTCCCCACCAGCCCCTGGACGTGCTCCAGGGCCGCGCGGACCTTCTCCGGATCCACCCCGCCGGCCTTCTTCACCGCGGTGGCGAGCATGAGCCAGGCGTCGTAGGCGTGGCCGCCGAAGGTGCTGACGTCCTCCTTGAACCGCGTCTCGTAGTCCTTCTTGTAGGCCGCCAGGACCGGGCGCTGCGGGTTGCTGGCGGGCAGCGTGTCGACCACCACCAGCCGGCCGGCCGGGAAGAGCACGCCCTCGGCGGCGGCCCCGGCGGCCCGCGCGTACTGGACGTTCCCGAAGCCGTGGCTCTGGAAGATGGGGATGGTGAGCCCGATCTGCCGCGCGTTCTTGATCACGATGGCCTGGGCCGGCTCGATCGACCAGTTGAGCAGCGCGTCCACGTTGGCGGCCTTGATCTTGGTGACCTCGGCGGTGAGGTCGGTGGCCGCCTTGTCGTAGACCTCGCTGGCCGCGATCTGGATGCCGCTGTGCGGGGCCAGCTTCTCGACCTGCTCCTTGCCTGCCTTGCCGAACCCGGTGTTGCTGCTCAGCACGCCGATGCGCTTCACCCCCATCTTCTTCATCTGCCGGAAGATGGCCAGGACGGCGTCGCTGTCCTTCTGCGGGGTCTTGAAGACGTGCTTCGCGACCGGCTGGACGATGACCTCGGCCGCGGCGCAGGAGATGAGCAGCGTCTTGCTCTCCTCGGCCAGGTTCTTGACGGCCATCGTCTCGCCGCTGGTGGTGGGGCCGATGATGGCCAGCACCTTGTCCTCGTTGATGAGCTGCTTGGCGAAGGAGATGGCCTTCTCCGGGCTGGCGCCGGTGTCCTTCACGATGAGCTCGACGCGGTGGCCGGCCAGCCCGCCGCGGGCGTTCGCCTCGTCGACCAGCATCTGCAGCGTCTTGGCCTCGGGGGCGCCGAGCATCGAGGCGGGGCCCGTGACGGCCAGCAGGGCGCCGACCTTGACCGTGTCGGCGCCGCGGGCCGGGACGGCCCAGGAAACGACGATCGATGCCGCGAACGCAACGAGGGAACTGGTCCGCATGGATCTCCTCCGTCTGGGTGTACCGTCCGGGCACGGCCCGGCGCCGTGCCCACCGTCCGATTCCTGCGCTACAGCGCGTCGAGCGCCTCGAGGACCTTGATCCCCGACTCCCGCAGCGCCTCGAGGGCGCGGGTCGTCTCGTCGAAGCGGAAGATGATGATGGCGCGCTCGCCGCTCTTCCGCGCCGCCGAGTACATGTACTCCACGTTGATGCGCCGATCGCGCAGGGCGCGCAGCGTCTGGGCGAGGCCGCCCGGGCGATCGGGCACCTCGATCGCCACCACCTGCGTCTTCTCGGCGGTGAAGCCGGCCTCCTTCAGGAGGGCCCGGGTGCGATCGGGGTCGTCCACGATCAGGCGCAGGATGCCGAAGTCGGACATGTCGGCCACGGAGAGCGCCTTGATGTCGACTCCGTTGCGCCCGAGGACGTCCACCACGCTCGCCAGGCCTCCCGAGCGGTTCTCGAGAAAGACCGACATCTGCGCCACTTCCATGGGCCGCTCCTCGCTGCCGCCGACGGGCCTCCTGGCAGGATAGCCCATCGCGGCGGAATGTCGCATCCGCTGTGTCCCTCGCGTCCTCGCCAGCCCGGCCGCCTAGATCTTGCGCAGGTCGTTGACCCGCTTGGCCTTCCCTTCGCTCCGCGCCAGCGACCGCGGCTCGACCAGCGTCACCTGGACGCGGATCCCCAGCACGTGCTCGATGGCGTTCTCGATGTTGCGCTGCAGGGCCTCGAGGGCGCGGATCTTGTCGGAGAAGACCTCGGCCGTGACCTCGACCTTGACCTCGATCTGGTCGAGCCCCTTGGAGCGCGTGAGGACGATCTCGTAGTGCGGGAGCGTGCCCTCGATCTGCAGGAGCGCCGTCTCGATCTGCGACGGGAAGACGTTGACGCCGCGGATGATGAACATGTCGTCCGAGCGGCGCGTGATGCGGCGGATGCGGCGCAGGGTGCGGCCGCAGCGGCACGGCTCCGTCTGGATGGCGGTGACGTCCCGCGTGCGGTAGCGGATGAGCGGCATGGCCTGCTTGGAGAGCGTGGTCAGCACCAGCTCCCCCTCGGCCCCATCCGGAAGGACGGCCCCCGTCTCCGGGTCGATGATCTCCGGGTAGAAGTGGTCCTCGAAGATGTGGAGCCCCTGCTGGTGGACGCACTCGCACCCGACGCCAGGGCCGGTGATCTCCGACAGGCCGTAGATGTCCTGGGCCCGCACCCCGGTGTCGGCCTGGATGCGCTCGCGCATGGCCTCGCTCCAGGGCTCGGCGCCGAAGACGCCCACGCGCATGCGCGAGAAGTCGATCTTCATCTCGCGGGCGCGCTCGACGAGGTGCAGGAAGTAGGAGGGGGTGCAGCAGATGGCGGTGACGCCGAAGTCCTGCATCACCATGAGCTGGCGCTCGGTGTTGCCGCCGCTGATGGGGATGACCGTGGCGCCCAGCGCCTCGGCGCCGTAGTGCGCCCCGAGCCCGCCCGTGAAGAGGCCGTACCCGTAGGCGTTCTGGAGCACGTCGCCGCGGTGGAGGCCGCAGGCCGCGAAGCTGCGGACCATCACCTCGGTCCAGACCTGCAGGTCGGACTGCGTGTAGGCCACCACGATGGGCTTGCCGGTGGTGCCGGAGGAGGCGTGGAGCCGGACGATCTCCTCCATCGGGCTGGCGAAGAGGCCGAACGGGTAGGTGTCCCGGAGATCGACCTTGACCGTGAAGGGCAGGCGGCCCAGGTCCTCCAGGCGCTCGATCGACCGCGGCGTGAGCCCGCGCGCCTCCATGCGCTGGCGGAAGATGGCCACCCGCTCGTACGCGCGCGTCACGACCGACCGGAGGCGCTGCAGCTGCAGCTCGGCCAGCCGGTCCCGCGGCAGGTAGTCGGGGGCGCTCAGCGGATGGAAGCCACCTGGCGGATCATTCCACAGGCTCATGGTGCGACCTCCGTGGCTGCGGGAGGGCATGCGCGGCATGCCCGGTGTCGACGTGTGGGCGCCGGGGGGATCACGCCCGGGTCCGCTGGCCGGCCGCCGTCGCGCGGCCGAGGGCGAACGCCTGCTCGTTCACGGCGTGCAGGCGCTCGGGCAGGCTCGCCTTCACGGCCTCCAGGAGCACCTCCGAGGGGATCACGCCGGCCAGGTGGTGGCTGAGCGCGCCCAGCAGGGCGACGTTGAGGCTCCGCCGGTTCGAGAGCTCGCTCTCCTTCACCAGGTCGGGCCGGATCAGCACGCCGCCCGGCCGGAGCAGGGACCGCGTCACCTCCACCTCCGAGGGCGCCAGCACGAGCAGGAAGTCGGTCTCGCCCCGCGGCACCATGGGCGAGAGCACCCGGTCGCCGAAGCGCACGTCGCAGGTCACGGATCCGCCGCGCTGGCTCATCCCGTGCACCTCGGCCTTCTTCACGTCGAGCCCGGCCCGGATCGCCGCGTCGGCCAGGATGTCGGAGGCGGTGATCACCCCCTGCCCCCCCAGCCCGGCCAGGACGACGTTGGTCACCTTGCTCATCGTCTCACCTCGCCTCCAGGCACGCGGCGCAGGGGTCGGCGACGCGCAGGTCGGCGGTCGCCTTCTCCCACTTGCGGATGTCGGCCGCGGCCAGCACGCAGGGGCGCCGCGACACGATCATCGACAGCTGCGGCACCGACAGCCGCTCCCGCAGCAGCCGCTCGAACCCGCCCGGGTCCGCGAACCCGTCGATCACCGTCGCGTGGATCCCCATCGCCTGCGCCATCCCCTCGATCGACACCTTCCCCGTCGGCGCGTGCCCCAGCGTCCGCCCCGTCCCCGGGTGCTCCTGCTGCCCCGTCATCGCCGTCGTCCCGTTGTCCAGCACGATCACCACGTGCCCCGTCGCCGGCGGGTTGTACACCATCTCCATCAGCCCCGAGATCCCCGAGTGGATGAACGTCGAGTCCCCGATGATCGACACCACCCGCCGCGCCTCCTCCGCCGGCAGCACGTGCCGCAGCCCCAGCCCCACCCCCACCGACGCCCCCATCGCCACGCACGTGTCCATCGCCTGGTACGGCTCCATCACCCCCAGCGTGTAGCACCCGATGTCCCCGGCCACGATGCAGTCCAGCTTCTTCAGCGTCGCGTACACCGGGTGGTACGGGCACGATGGGCACAGCTCCGGCGCCTTCCCTCGCGGCGGCGCCACCTCCGGCGTCTCGTCCCGCGCCAGGATCCGCCGCACCCGCTGCACGTCCAGCTCCCCGAACCGGTACATCTCCCCCTTCGACTCCACCGCCACCCCAGCGGCGCGCAGCGCCTCCGCCATCACCGGGTCCCCCTCCTCCACCACCACGCACCGCTCCACCCGCCCCGCGAACGCCCGGATCCGCTCCACCGGCAGCGGGTGCACCATCCCCACCTTGAACAGGCTCGCCCCCGGCGCCGCCTCCGCCGCGTGCAGGTACGTCACCCCCGCCGTCACGATCCCCAGCGCCCGGCTCCCCTCCACCTCCCGGTGCGGCCCCTCCACCTCGCCCCACGCCGCCATCTCCGCCAGCTTCGCCCGCAGCCGCCGGTGCGCCGCCCGCGCGTACCCGGGCACCATCACGCGCCCCGCGATGTCTCGCTCGAACCGCGGCGCCGGCGCCCCCAGCCCCTCCGCCCGCCGCTCCACCAGCGACTTCGAGTGGCACACCCGCGTCGTCATCCGGTACAGCACCGGCACCCGCCACCGCTCCGACACCCGCACCGCCTCCAGCAGCAGCTCGTACGCCTCCTGCGCGTCCGCGGGCTCCAGCATCGGCAGCCCCGTCGCCACCGCGTACCGCCGGTTGTCCTGCTCGTTCTGCGACGACGCCATCCCAGGGTCGTCCGCCGTCACCACCACCAGCGCCCCCGTCACCCCCGTGTACGCCGCCGTGAACAGCGGGTCCGCCGCCACGTTCAGCCCAACGTGCTTCATCGTCACCAGCGCACGGCCTCCCCCGTACGCCGCCCCGAGCCCCACCTCCAGCCCCACCTTCTCGTTCGGCGCCCACTGCGCCTTCCCTCCCAGCGCCCCGAAGTGCTCCAGGATCTCCGTCGACGGCGTCCCCGGATACCCCGTCCCCAGCGTCACCGCCGCGTCCATCGCCGCCTGCGCGACCGCCTCGTCTCCCGACAGCAGCATCCTCGCCATGCGTCTCTCCCATGAGGCGGGGGCCCGACCCGCGCATGCGAGTCGGGCCCCCGCGAAGCCGTACGGCTCAGGCCGCGCTCACGCCCGGGCCTTCGGAACGCCGCCCGCGGCGGCGCCCGGCACCAGGTTCTGCGGGCTCATGGCGCGCGCCAGCTGCTCGTAGAGCGCGTAGCGCTCACGCGCGCCCTTCTGCGCCTGCTCCAGGAAGTGCTTCCACTGCTCGGGCCGGGCCTGCTCCACCTGCTTGAACCGGTTCTCGCGTGACAGGAACTCGGCCAGGGCGAGCTTGGGGGCGCCCGAGTCGAGCTTGAGGGGGCTCTCGCCGGCGGCGATCCTCCGCGGGTCGTAGCGGAACAACGGCCAGTAGCCCGAGTCCACCGCGCGCTCCTGCTGGCCGAGCGCGTCGCTCATCTCGTAGCCGTGCGCGATGCAGTGGCTGTAGGCGACGATGAGGGAGGTGCCGGGGAAGCTGTCGGCCTCCCGGAAGGCGTTCACCGTCTGCGCGTCCTTGGCGCCCATCGCCACCCGGGCCACGTACGGGTGGCCGTAGGTCATGGCCAGCATGGCCAGATCCTTCTTCGGCATCACCTTGCCGGCCGTGGCGAACTTGGCCGCCGCGCCGAGCGGGGTGGCCTTGGAGGCCTGGCCGCCGGTGTTCGAGTACACCTCGGTGTCGAGCACCAGGATGTTCACGTCGCGGCCCTGCGCGATGACGTGGTCGAGCCCGCCGTACCCGATGTCGTAGGCCCAGCCGTCCCCGCCCACGATCCAGACCGACTTCCGCACCAGGTAGTCGGCGATCCGCGCGAGCCAGGCCGCCTCCCCGCCCGGGAGGGCGCCCAGCTTCTCGCGGAGCACCCGCACGCGCTCGCGCTGGGCCTGGACGCCCGCCTCGGAGCCCTGGTCGGCCGCGAGGATGGACTCCACGAACACGTCGCCCAGCTTGCCGCCCAGCCGGCCCAGGATCTCCCGGGCGTGCTCGGCCTGCTTGTCGACGGCGAGCCGGATGCCGAACCCGAACTCGGCGTTGTCCTCGAAGAGCGAGTTGGCCCAGGCCGGCCCGCGCCCCTCGGCGTTGCACGCGTAAGGCGTGGTCGGCAGGTTCGCGCCGTAGATCGAGGAGCAGCCGGTGGCGTTGGCGATGATGGCGCGGTCGCCGTAGAGCTGCGTGAGCAGCTTGATGTAGGGCGTCTCGCCGCAGCCGGTGCAGGCCCCCGAGAACTCGAAGAGCGGCTCGAGGAACTGGGTGCCCTTCACGTCGAGCTTCACCTTGGCGCGGTCGGGCTGCGGGAGCTGCTGGAAGAAGTCGAACGACCTGCGCTCGCGGTCACGGACGGGGGCGACCGGCACCATGTTGAGCGCCTTGCGCCCCTTCTCCGTCTTCGACTCGACGGGGCAGATCTCGAAGCAGAGCGTGCAGCCCGTGCAGTCGTCGGGCGCCAGCTGGACCGTGTACTTGTGCCCCTTCACGTCGGGCGACTTGAAGTCCATCGCCTCGAAGCCCTGCGGGGCACCCTGGAGCGCGCCCGCCGGGTAGAACAGGGTGCGGATGGCGGCGTGCGGGCAGATCAGCGCGCACTTGTTGCACTGGATGCAGAGCGCCTTGTCCCAGGCCGGCACCTCGAGGGCGATGGCGCGCTTCTCCCACCTCGAGGTGGCGCTCGGCCAGGTCCCGTCGACGGGGAAGGCCGAGACGGGCAGCTTGTCCCCGTGCCCGGCCAGCATGAGCGCGGTGACGCGCTGCACGAAGTCGGGCGCCTGCTCGGACACGGTGGGCGGCCGGGGCGCGCCGTTCACGTCCTTGCGCGCCGGGACCGCGTGGAGGTGGGCGAGCGTGGTGTCGACCGCCTCGAAGTTCTTGCGCACCACGTCGGCGCCCTTCCGGGCGTAGGTCTTCTCGATGGAGTGCTTGATGGCGGCGATCGCCTCGTCGCGGGGCAGGACGCCCGAGATGGCGAAGAAGCAGGTCTGCATGATGGTGTTGATGCGCACCCCCATGCCCGTCTCCTTCGCCACGGCGAAGGCGTCGATGACGTAGAGCTTGAGGTCCTTGTCGACGGCGGCCTGCTGGACCTCGCGCGGCAGCCGGTCCCACACCTCGTCCGGCCCGTGGGGCGAGTTGAGGAGGAAGGTGGCGCCGGGGGAGGCCAGCTCGAGCATGTCGTACTTCTCGAGGAAGCCGAACTGGTGGCAGGCCACGAAGTTGGCGCGCGTCACCAGGTAGGCCGACCGGATGGGCCGCGGCCCGAAGCGGAGGTGCGAGACCGTCACCGACCCCGACTTCTTGGAGTCGTAGACGAAGTAGCCCTGCGCGTAGTTGGGCGTGTCCTCGCCGATGATCTTGATCGAGTTCTTGTTCGCGCCCACCGTGCCGTCGGCGCCCAGGCCGTAGAAGACGGCGCGCACCACGTCCTTCGGCTCGGTGTCGAAGGCGGGATCGTGGACGAGCGAGAGGTGGGTCACGTCGTCGTTGATGCCCACCGTGAAGTGGCGACGCGGGCGGCTCCGCCCCAGCTCGTCGTAGACCGCCTTCACCATCGCGGGCGTGAACTCCTTGGAGGAGAGGCCGTAGCGCCCGCCGATGACCGTGATCTCGTGGTGGAAGCGGTCGATGTGGGCCTGCTGCGCCTCGCGGAGTGCCGTCACCACGTCCTGGTAGAGCGGCTCGCCCAGCGCGCCCGGCTCCTTGGTGCGGTCCAGGACGGCGATGGCGGTCGTGGTGCGGGGCAGCGCGGCCATGAACTGGCCGAGCGCGAAGGGCCGGTAGAGCCGGACCTTCACCACGCCCACCTTCTCGCCGCGCGCCACCAGCGCGTCGACCGCCTCGTGCGCCACGTCGGCGCCCGACCCCATGACGACCAGGATCCGCTCCGCCTCGGGGTGGCCGTGGTAGTCGAAGAGGCGGTAGGCGCGGCCGGCGACGCGGGCGAACTCGTCCATCGCCTCCTGCACCGCGTCGGGGCAGTCGACGTAGAAGCCGTTGCAGGCCTCGCGCGCCTGGAAGAAGGCGTCGGGGTTCTGCGCGGTGCCGCGGACCACCGGCCGCTCCGGCGTCAGCGCCCGCGCGCGGTGCTGGGCCACCAGCTCGTCCGGGATCATCCGGCGGAGGTCGTCGTCGTCGAGCAGCTCGATCTTCTGCACCTCGTGCGAGGTGCGGAACCCGTCGAAGAAGTGGAGGAACGGGACGCGGCTCCGCAGCGAGGCGCGCTGCGCGATGGCGGCGAAGTCGTGGGCCTCCTGCACGCTCGTGCTGGCGAGGAGCCCGAACCCGGTCTGCCGCACCGCCATCACGTCCGAGTGATCGCCGAAGATGGAGAGCGCGTGCGTGGCGACGGTCCGCGCCGAGACGTGCATGCACATCGGCGTCAGCTCGCCGGCGATCTTGTACATGTTGGGGATCATGAGGAGCAGCCCCTGCGACGCCGTGAAGGTCGTCGTCAGCGCGCCCGCCTGGAGGGCGCCGTGGACCGCGCCCGCGGCCCCGCCCTCCGACTGCATCTCCGTCACGGACGGGACGGTGCCCCACACGTTCTGCTGGCCCTTGGCCGACCACTCGTCGGCCCACTCGCCCATGTTCGAGGAGGGGGTGATCGGATAGATGGCGATCACCTCGTTGATGCGGTGCGCGACGGACGCGACCGCCTCGTTGCCGTCCATCGTGACCATGCGCCTCTTCGACATGCTGCCTCCTGGTGCAGAGTGTGCGCGGCGGGATACATCGACCATCCACACCGCAAACTGTGCGGGTCTCGACGAGATGCCCTTGACTTCCTGCAAGCGCCGGGCCCCGAGTTGAGCACGATCAAGACGGGCGGCCGGCCGAGCGGGCGGCGAGATTAGCAGAAGCGCGCGCCGCCCCGGCAAGGGCAGGCGGGGACCCGTGCTGACGCGGCGCAGCGTCCGGCCGGCACCGCTCCGCCAGGGGCGCGGCCGGGCCCGGCGGGCGCGCGGCGGCGATCAGCCCTCGACCGTGAAGCGGGGCGCGTCGGCCCAGAGCCCCTCGAGGTCGTAGAAGCCGCGCGCCTCGCGGTTGAAGACGTGCGCCACCACGTCGCCGTAGTCGATGAGGATCCAGCGGCCGCTCTCGTACCCCTCGACGCCCACCCTCGACGCGCCCAGCTCGCGCAGCCTCTGGTCGACGTTGTCGGCGATGGCGCCCGCCTGCCGGTCCGAGTCGGCCGTCATGAGCACGAAGTAGTCGGCGTAGCTGGTGAGCCCCCTCACGTCGAGGACGAGCACCTCCTCCGCCTTCTTCTCCAGCCCCGCCCGCGCCAC
>JAJYHA010000105.1 GCA_021784995.1 Myxococcales bacterium | reverse complement strand
TCTATGAACCGGCCGTCGCGGCGGACCCGCACGAACGATGCCACCCAACCGCACGGAGAGGAGCGCCATCGTCATCGGGGCGGGAGGCCTGGGCGGGCCGGCCCTCCTCACGCTGGCCGCGGCGGGCGTGGGGCGCATCGTCCTCGTCGACGGCGACGCCGTCGACACCTCGAACCTCGCCCGGCAGCCGCTCTTCGGCGAGGCCGACGTCGGCGCGCGCAAGGCGGCCGCCGCCGCGCGCCGCCTGCTGCAGCTCTTTCCGGCCGCGCGGGTGGAGGCCGTGGACGGCCGCCTCGACGCATCCAGCGCGCCCGGGCTGGTGGGCGCGGCCGACGTGGTGGTGGACGGTTCCGACAACTTCCCGACCCGGTTCCTCGCCAGCGACGCGGCGGTCGCCGCCGGCAGGCCGCTCGTGCACGGCGCCGTCCTCCGGTTCACGGCCCAGCTCCTCACCGTCGTGCCGGGGACGACGGGGTGCCTCCGGTGCCTCTTCGAGGAGCCGCCGCCGCCCGACGCGGTCCCGGGCTGCGCCGAGGCGGGCGTGCTGGGCTCGCTGGCGGGCTTCGCGGGGGCGCTCATGGGCGCGGAGGCGCTGCGCCTCCTCGACGGCGAGCCGGGCGCGTACGCGGGGCGCCTGCTGGTGTACGAAGCGCGCGCGTCGCGCGCGCGCACGGTCGTCGTTCCCCGCCGGGGAGACTGCCCCGCCTGCGGATCCGGCGCGCGGCCGCCAGGCGCGGGAGGAGCGCCGTGACCCGGGTGGACGTGCGCGACCTCTCCTGCCCGCTCACGTGGGTCCGGACGCGCGTCGCGCTGGAGCGCGTCGCGCCCGGCGAGACCATCGAGGTCCTCCTGCGCGGGGGGGAGCCGCTCGAGAGCGTCCCGCGGACCGCGGAGGAGGAGGGACACCGCGTGATCTCGAGGGCGCCCTGGCCCCGCGGCGGTGAAGGCGCCTGGCGCGTGTTGGTGCAGAAGGGCGCCAGGGTGGAGGAGGACGGCCTCCTCCCGTGAGGGGGCCCGGAGGAGGCACGTGGCGCTCTCGGAAGCCGAAATCGCGCGGTACGCCCGGCAGCTCCTGCTGCCCGGATTCGGCGCTGCCACGCAGGAGGTGCTGCGCGCCGCCCGCGTGCACGTGGTCGGGGCCGGCGAGGTGGCCGGACCGGCGCTGATCTACCTGGCGAGCGCCGGGATCGGCACGATCTACCTCGACGACGCCCTCGACGTGGGGGAGGGCGACGGGGCGGCCTGGCTCTACCGGGCCGACCAGGTGGGAGAGCCGCGCCTCCTAGCTGCCATCGCGGCGCTGCGCGGGGCGTCGGCCTTCCCCCGGCTGCGCCCCCACGCGACCGGCGCAGAGACGACCGCCGCGCTCGTCTGCCCGGCGTCGCACGGACTGGCGCGCGAGGCAGCCGAGCGTTCGCGCGCGGCGAGGATCCCGCACGTGGTGGCGGTGGCGGAGGGCGACGGCGGCGAGGTCGTCACGGTGCCGCCGGGTGCACCCTGCTTCGCCTGCGGATCGCGCCCGGGCGTCGGCATGGCGCCGCGTCCAGGCTCCGCGGCGGCCCTCGGCGCGCTGGCCGCGACGGAGATCCTCCTCGTCATCGCCGGCGCCGCCCAGGACCTGGCCGGCCGCCGCATCGAGCTGGTCCAGGGCCAGCCCAGGTCCCGCGCGACCACCCACGTCCCGGGCTGCCCTTGCACGCAGGGCAGGGGATACTGAGCCCGGTCGCCGCGCGTCGTCCGTCCCGGGCGGAGGCGCCCCGGGGGCGATATCGCCGGCGCGGGCGACCCGGATTTTGCGCGATTGCGCCGGAATTGTCCCAGAAGTTCCTGGCCCTATTGGGAGTCCCCGGGTATACTGCAAACCTTGCGCTCGCGCCCAGCGAGCCGGGCGGGACGCCTGGAGGGAAGGAATGGACGCGCAGCCGCAGACCGGATTCGTCCTCTGGCTCACGGGGATGCAGGGAGCCGGCAAGACGTCGCTCGCGCGATTCCTGCACCAGCGGCTCGCCTTGGCGGGCCGCAGGGCCGAGATCATCGACGCCGACGAACCCGGCGAGGTGCTGACCGGCGGCCTCGGCCCGGGGAAGGACGACCGCGACGCCAGCGTGCGGCGCGTCGGGTTCGTGGCGAAGATGCTGGCCCGCAACGGCGTGGTGGTCATCTGCGCCTCGCTCTCGCCTTATCGTGAGGCCCGGGAGGCGCTGCGACGTGAGGCGCGCCGCTTCGTGGAGGTCTTCGTCGATTGTCCGATGGAGACCCTCCAGCAGCGGAGCTCCATCTACCGGAAGGCGATCGCGGGCGAGGTGCGGAACGTGGCCGGGGTGGACGACCCCTACGAGCCCCCGACGCACGCCGAGGTGGTGATCCACTCCGAGCAGGAGGCGGTCGAGGCGGCCGCCATGCGAATCTTCCAGGCCCTGGTGGACCTGAAGTACGTCGGGCCGACGGAGTTCGGGCGCCTCACGGGCGGGCGCAGGCCCAAGCGTGCCCGGCCTCCGCGCAAGGCGGCCGGGCGCAAGCCGACGCGAAAGGCGTCGGCGAAGGCCGCGGCCCGAGCGCCGGGGAAGGCGCGCAGCGCGCGGCGCTGACCGCGGTCCCCGCTCCTCAGGAGAGCCGGCGTCGGCGCCGCAGCTCGGGCACGCGCGGGCGGGCGGTCGCGCCGCCGAAGGCGGCTGGATTAGATTGTCTGCCGCATGAACACCCTGGAGGAGCTCCGGGCCGCCTCCGTGCACAAGCTGCGCGAGCTGGAGACCCGCCTGGGCCAGATGGGCAGCGCGCTCGTCGCGTTCTCGGCGGGCGTCGACTCCACGTTCGTCCTGGCGGCGGCGCACCGTGCT
>JAJYHA010000192.1 GCA_021784995.1 Myxococcales bacterium | reverse complement strand
CCCACCCCCGCCTCTGCTCCCACCCCCGCGGCCGCGCCCGCGGTGCCCGCCGCGCCGGCGGTCCCGGCGGGGTGCGGCTCCGCGGAGCTGCTCGCCACACGGGAGCGCCTGGGCGACTGCGCCCGCTGCAAGCTGGCGGCCGGCAGGACCCACCTGGTCTTCGGCGTGGGGAATCCGCGGGCGGAGCTGATGTTCGTGGGCGAGGGGCCGGGCGCCGAGGAGGACGCCCGGGGCGAACCCTTCGTCGGCCGGGCGGGGCAGCTCCTGACGAAGATGATCGAGGCGATGGGCTTCCGGCGCGACGACGTCTACATCGCCAACGTGGTGAAGTGCCGGCCACCCGGGAACCGCGATCCGGAGCCGGACGAGATCGCGGCCTGCGAGCCCTTCCTGAAGCAGCAGATCGACGCCATCCGCCCCCGCGTCATCGTCGCCCTCGGCCGGTTCGCCGTGCAGACCCTGCTGCGCGACGCGACCCCGATCACCCGGCAGCGGGGGCGCTGGCGGGAGTACGATTCGGTCAAGCTGATGCCCACCTTCCACCCCGCCTACCTCCTGCGGAATCCCCCCGAGAAGAGGCGGGCGTGGGAGGATCTCCAGGCCGTGATGCGGGAGCTGGGGAGGGGTGCACCGGCGAGGTGAAGGGGCGCGGACGCCCCCGAGGTGACGCGTGGCGCGAGGGGACGCTGTGCAGCGGAGGCGAGGGACCCTCCGGCGCTGGGCGGCGCTGCTCGCCGTCGGCGCGGCGGCGCTCGTGGCGCGAGCCGCGGCCGTACCCGAGGCGAGGGCGCCGCTCCCGCCGCGGGTGCTCCACCTCCACGTCGACGGCATCATCACGCCGGGGACGGCCGAGTACGTCGCGGCCGGGATCGCCCGCGCCCGGACCGAGGGGCTCGACGCGCTGGCCATCACGCTGGACACGCCGGGCGGTCACCTCGACGCCACGCGCGACATCGTCCAGCGCATGCTCGCCAGCGAGGTGCCCATCCTGGTCTGGGTCGGGCCGGCCGGCGCGCGCGCCGGGTCGGCCGGCGTCTTCATCACGCTGGCGGCGAACGTCGCCGGGATGCACCCCGCCTCGAACATCGGCGCGGCCCACCCGGTGGCCGGCACAGGCGCCGACGTCGAGAAGGAGGCCGGCAAGGAGATGGCGCGGAAGGTGGAGAACGACACGGCCGCCTTCGCCCGCTCGATCGCCAGGGCGCGCGGCCGCGACGAGGCCTGGGCCGAGAAGGCGGTGCGCGAGAGCGTCTCCGCCACGGCCCAGGAGGCGCTCGCCCTGAACGTGGTGGACCTCGTCGTCCCCGACCTGCCCTCGCTGCTCGCGGCCGCCGACGGCCGGCGCGTGGAGGCCGGCGGGCGCGCCGTGACGCTCCGCACGCGGGGCGCGACCCTGGAGCCGCTCGACCCGACGGTGCGCCAGCGGACGCTCGGGTTCCTGGCCAACCCGAACGTGGCGGCGATCCTCATGCTGGTCGGGACGCTCGGGATCGCGCTCGAGCTCTACCACCCCGGCTCGATCGTGCCGGGCGTGGCGGGCGGCGTGGCCCTGTTCCTGGCCTTCGTCGCGATGCAGGTCATCCCGGTGAACGTGGGGGCGGTGCTGCTGCTCCTGGCGGGGGTGGCGCTGCTGGTGGCGGAGGCCTACGTGACCACCCACGGCATCGCCGGCGTCGCCGGCGCGGTCTGCATCCTGGTCGGGACGCTGCTCTTCATCGACAGGAGCTCGCCCGAGTACCGCTTCGATCCCGGCGCCTTCACGCTCTCGCCGCTCGTGGTCTGGCCCACGCCGCTCGCGCTCGCCGCGCTGCTGGGCTTCGTGGCCTGGAAGGTGGGGTCGTCGCGGCGCGGCCGGCTCGTGCTCGGCCCGCAGGGCCTCCTCGGCGAGCGCGGGGAGGCGCTCACCGACCTGGGCCCGGCCGGCGGCGAGATCTTCGTCCACGGCGAGTACTGGCAGGCGCGCTCGGCGGAGCCCATCGCGCGGGGCGCGCCGGTGCGCGTCACGGCCGTGGAGGGGCTCCTGCTCACCGTCGTGGCCGACCACGGCGCCGTGCGGTAGAAGGAGGGGACCATGCCCGCTCTCGGATTGCTGGTGCCAGTGGTGCTCGTGGTGCTCTGGGTCTTCATGGGCCTGCGGGTCGTCAACGAGTACGAGCAGGGCGTGGTCCTCCGGCTCGGCCGCTACGTGGGGCTGAAGACGGCGGGGCTCAAGTGGATCGTCCCCTTCGTGGACCGCATGATCATCATCGACATGCGCGTCACGGCGGAGCAGGTACCGCCGCAGGACGTCATCACCCGCGACAACGTCTCGGTGAAGGTGAACGCCGTCATCTACTTCCGGGTGGTGCAGGCCGATCGCGCCTTCCTCCAGGTGACCGACTTCCTCTTCGCGACCAGCCAGTTCGCCCAGACCACGCTCCGCTCCGTGCTGGGCCAGGTCGACATGGACGACCTGCTGGGGCAGCGCGACAAGATCAACCGCCAGCTCCAGGAGATCATCGACCGGCACACCGAGCCCTGGGGCGTGAAGGTCACGGCGGTCGAGGTGAAGCAGGTGGACCTCCCCGACGAGATGCGGCGCGCCATGGCCCGGCAGGCGGAGGCGGAGCGCGAGCGCCGCTCCAAGATCATCAGCGCCGAGGGCGAGTTCCAGGCGGCCGAGAAGCTGGCCGCCGCCGCCGACGTCATCTCGCGCTCCCCGGGCGCGCTGCAGCTCCGTTACATGCAGACGCTGATCGAGATCTCGACCGAGAAGACCAACACCATCCTCTTCCCGCTCCCCATGGACCTGCTGGAGCCGTTCCTGCGGAGGGGCGGGGCGCCCGCCGGGCCGGGCCCGGCCGCG
>JAJYHA010000203.1 GCA_021784995.1 Myxococcales bacterium | reverse complement strand
GCCGCCTCCCAAGGCGGAGGCGGCGGTCGCCGCGAAGCGACCGAGGGTCCAGCGGGAGCGCCCGGCGGTCCGGTCTGCGCCGCGGCCCGCGCCGGCCCTCGCCAGCCGGGAGGCGAGCGCCGCCCCGGTGGAGGCGCCGCGCAAGAAGCCCTCGACGGACGCGCTGCTCGACGTGGGCGGAGACGACATCGAGAAGGAGCTGGCCGCCGGCAAGCAAGGACGGAGCGTCTACGTGCCTCCGGCCATCGGCAGCGACCTGCCGGAGACCGTCTCGGTGTCCCAGATCAACGAGGCGGTGGTGGGACAGAAGGCCGCGCTGCTGCGCTGCATCGAGCAGCAGCGCGCCGCCGACCCGAACGCCCGCGGGACGCTCAAGCTGCGCTGGATCATCGCAGGCGACGGCGCGCCACGCGACGTGCGCGTCCTCTCCGACGAGTTCGCGCGCCAGCCCATCGGGCCATGCCTCAGCGGGGTGGTGAAGGGCATCCGCTTCCCCCGCTCCCGGACGACGGGCCAGGAGGTCGTCTTCCCCTTCAAGTTCTGATCGGTCTCCCTTGACCGGCCGCGGCGGCCGGAGCAGATCTGAGACCCGCGACCGGCGTGGTCCGGGGAGGCTCCAGCGGTCCGAGTGGCGTTCGAGTTCGACAGGTCTCCCGAGGGTGGCGCCGGCCGGCCCGTCGAGGCGATGGGCCTCGGCGACCTGGAGGCGATCCGTCTCATCCTGCGCGGCTCCTCGGTGGTCGACTGGCGGCGGCTCCACTTCCGCGACGAGGCCGAGGTCGAGCGTTTCCTGCGGCTCAGCCTCTTCGACATCGACGATCCGCGCGACGAGCGCCGCCTCCGCAGCGTCCTCGGGCAGGCGGTCGAGTACCTGCGGCGCGCCTTCGGCTACCGGGTGGCGGACGCGGTGGCCCAGCCCGCCGACGTCCGCGAGCTCTTCCTGCTCGCCAGCGGGGTGGCCGAGCCGGCCCGGTACCGGCGCATCGCCTGCGTGGTGCTGAAGTGCATGCACGTCGTCCACCACCTCGAGGCGCGCGAGCTGCTGTTCCGCACCCCGATCCGGGAGGCCGATCTGGCCGAGCGCGTCGATCGCCGCGTCATGGCGGAGGCGCGCCGCATGCGCGCGCTCGGCCTGCCGGTGGTCGAGTTCGTGGGGAACGTGAAGACGCGCAGCTCCCTCGTGACCAAGCTGCTCGCCAAGCGCGAGACCGTGGCGGCCCAGGTCTTCGACCGCGTGCGGTACCGCATCGTGACGCAGCGCCAGGACCAGATCCCGTCCGTCCTGGACCACCTGGCCCACAGCCTCTTCCCGTTCAACTACGTCGTCCCGGGGCAGACGCAGAACAACCTGGTGCGCTTCCGCGACATCCTGGCCCGGCACCCCCGTGCGGACGAGATCATCCCGGAGCTCCAGGCGCCCATCGACATCGAGCGGCGCGACGGCCGCCGGCTCAACGCCTTCAGCGGGCGGGGATACAGGGTGCTGAACTTCGTGGTGGACCTCCCCGTCCGGGTCGACGAGCTGCTGCCCCCCGACGGACCGCTGGTGGACGACCTGGGCCGGGTGGTCTTCTCGCTGGTGGAGTTCCAGGTGCTCGACGCCACGACCGCGCGGCGCAACGAGGTGGGCGAGTCGAGCCACGAGCGCTACAAGAGGCGGCAGAGCAAGAACGTGCTGCGCCGCCTCTCTCGTGGCCTGGTGGTCCCGAAGCGGCCGAGGCGAGAAAGGGAGTAGCGCGTGCGCGAGTCCACGAAGGAGAGCCCCATCGACCGGGGCGAGGTGGAGCTCCCGGGCCGGTGCCAGATCTGCGGCCAGGAGGGGACCACCATCGCGGTCCCCGGCGCTCCGCCGCCCAACCAGCTCTGCGAGCGCTGCGCGATCGAGTACCAGGAGGTCGCGCGGGACGACGACGGCGAGGAGTGACGGGGGTGCGCCCTGGCGCGGGCGCCACGGCGCGCGGGCGTGACGCCGCTCAGCCGGCCGCCGCGGCGAACGAGACCATGTCGGTGCCGTCCGTCCACTGGGCGTAGTCGAGCAGCCGGGCGCCGCACCCGGCGACGCGCATCGCGGCGTAGATGGGCGCCACGCCGCACAGCCGGCGCCGCTCCTGCTCCACGATCGCCTCCCGGTGGAAGCCCGCCGGGTCTCCCGCGCCCACCTGCCCCAGCGTGCGGCGGTCCTGGTCGGCCAGCGCGGCCAGCTCCGCCTGCGTGGCGGGGCGGGCGTCGCCGTACTGCGGCCCGACGTGCGCCAGGTCCGCACCGGCCACGCAGCAGACGCGCCGGCCGGCCGTCGCCCGTGCCAGCGCCTCCAGGAACCGGGACGTGACGGCCGCGGGATCCGCGGCCTGCGAGATGGAGGAGCAGAGGACGGGCACGGCGCGGAAGGGCCGCTCGCCCAGCACCCAGCGCAGCCAGACCATCTGGAACTCGCAGGAGTGCTCGCGGGCGTGCACCAGCTCGTCCTCGAAGAGCTCCTCCTCGCCCAGCTCGGCGGCCAGCGCGTCCACGACCGCGCGGTCGGTGGCGACCGCGCCGAGCGGTGTGGCGTAGTCCTGCCGGGTGAGCGTGTAGGGTCGCCGCGGGGCGGCGTGGGCGGTCCCGAACACCACGTACAGGTCGGCGTCGCACCCCTCCAGCGCCTGGTAGGCGTGTGCGTAGGTCGGCCCGCCGCGCCGGAAGTCGATGTGCGGGGCGACCAGCAGGCGGACGTCGCGCCCGCGGCGCGAGCTCGCGTCGCGGGGCCCCGGCCCGCGCGGACCCTCGTAGAACCCGGCCAGCAGCTCGCGGAGCTGCGGCCCGTCGGCCGGCTGGGCGGCTCCGGCGCCGGCGGCGGCGCGCGGCGCGGCGTGGAA
>JAJYHA010000472.1 GCA_021784995.1 Myxococcales bacterium | reverse complement strand
CCGTCCGTCGTCCTCACCCGGCCACGTTCTGCCGCGAAAGCACGTGGGTGGGGCTAGGTTCCGGCGGGCCTCAGTGATGGGGAGGTGTAGTTGTCGCCGGTGGGGAGGTGTAATTGTCGCCGAGCAACTCGGCCATCTTGGCGGCGATGAAGGCGAACTTCACCGCTGGTGCTTCGCAAAGATGACCGCGGCTTCTTTTAAGATGTCGCGCTCCATGGTGAGCTCGCGGACCTGCTTGCGCAGCTTCGTGAGCTCCTCGCGCTCGGCGGTGGTGAGGCCGGTCTTGCCCTTCGAGCGGTCTGCGCGCGCTTGGGTGACCCAGGACTGCAGTGCCGATGCGGTGAGGTCGAGGTCCCGGGCCGCCGCGGCCACCGATTTGCCCTGATCGAGCACCAGGCGGACAGCGCCCGCCTTGAACTCCTCAGTGAAGCTCCTACGCGGCCGACGCCGCTTCTTCGGCTTCGACTCTTGGTCCATGTGGGCCACCGTATCTCCCTCTCGATCGGTGTCCACTTTCCCGGATCAAGCCCACCCTCGACGCTCGCCTGGTGCCGCCGGCCCGCCTCGCGAACCTGCTCGCGGCGTGCCTCCCCCCGGCACGTCACCGAGCAGTACCGGTGGCCCCGATCACACGGCCGGCAGATCTGGAATGCCCCGCCGCAGCGCGGGCAACAACGCTCCCGAAGCTCCTCCACCCGACCCCGCCGGGGGAAGAAGTCTCGACAGGAGGCCTGGTCGCGATCATCATCTCGACCGAGACGAGGCGGCTCCACCCGCGGGGCGATCCGGCTGCCACCGGGTCGCCCGTCTCATTCCACCAGCGCCCCGAGCCTCAAGCCGCCCAGCCAGGGCCGCCAGTTTCCTGCCACGGCCGGATCCCGCGCATCCTCGCGCTCGCCACGATCGCCTCCCCGCGGTTCGCGGCGATCGTCTCCAGGCTGGGCGACAGGTGCATGTACCGCATCGTCGTCGAGAGCTGCGCGTGGCCGGCCAGCTCCTGGATGACCTTGCCCGGGGCCCCCCGCATCGCGAGGTGCGAGCAGAAGGTGTGCCGCAGGACGTGGAAGTTCCCGGTCGGCTTCAGCCCTGCGAGGCGCTGAGCCGAGCAGGCTGAGGAAGATCTCGATGCGGCGCCGCAGGGCGACGGCTGCCTCCCGGAAGGCCCGCCGTTTACCTTCGTCCCGCCGGGGCTCGGAGTCAGCGGTGCACGGGCTTTCGGAGTGTCACCCGATACAGCCGCCGGGGCAGCTTGGCTTCCTCGAACTCGTCGACGCCGACGAGCTCCCAGCCGCGGGCAAGCTCCTCCACTGTGGCGCGGTCGAAGAAGTGCACGATGAAGCCCTGGTTCTCGTACAGCCCCTCGCCGCGGGGGATGCCACGCCCGAAGTCCGGGTCCTTCGTGTTCCGAACCGTATAGACGCAGAGGCCGCCGGGGCGGAGCACCCGGAAGACCTCCTGCGAGAGCGCGGTGAGCTCCGCGGTCGTGAGGGCCATGCAGAAAAGCATGTGAGAGTAGCAGGCGTCGAACGACGCATCCCCACAAGGGAGCGGACGCCGGACGTCGTGCTGAGCAGCTGAGACCCGCTGGGCGAGGCCGGCTTTCGTGGCGCTCTGGAGGATCGCATCGACGCCGGGCTGGGCGTAGTCGAGGACGTGCACGTCGAAGCCCTCGGTTGCGAAGAACAGGGCGTCGCGGCCCTGGCCACCGCCCAGCTCGAGGATGCTCCGGGAGCCCGCGTTCTTCATCTCGGCAACGGCCTTGCGGGCGGGCTCGCTCGGGTCGCGGCCGAACATCTCGGGCTTCGACCCGAGCATGCCCTCCCAGTGGCGCTTCTGGGCGTCGAGGACGGGCTTCTCGGTCTCGTTCGGCATCGTGGCCTCCTCGGCATCCTTCGATTCGACTTGACGGTTGCCAGGTTCGGCAACGGCTCGGTCAGGTCATAGGTGAATGTAAGCGGCAAGCGGTCGATGTTCGCCGTCGCCGACGAGCGGACGGCGCCGATCACCTGGATGCCCGCTCGACCGGGCGGCCCTGGGCTGCCCAGTCGAGCACGCCATCCCCGAGGCGGCTAGCCTTGAACCCCTTGGCCCGGAGTTGCTTCACCGCCTCCATGGCAAGGACGCAGTAGGGCCCACGGCAGTAAGCGACGACCTCGCGCTTCCGTGGCAGCGTCGCCAGGCGACGGGCGAGTTCGGGCAGGGGTACCGACAGCGCCCCCGGGATGTGCGCCGTCTCGAACTCCTCGGGCGGCCGCACGTCGAGAAGCGTGACCTCCCCCTTCCACACACGCTTGCGCAGGGCGTCCTCATCGATGGGCTCGAGCATCGCGTTCTCGGCGAGGAACTCCCGCGTGATGCGCTCGACCTCCAGGAGGCGGGTCTCTGCGACCCGGCGCAGCGCGAGGAGCAGGTCGCCGACGCTCGGGTCGGCCAGCCGGTAGGTGACGTAGAGCCCCGCCTTCCGCGTCTCGACGAGGTTCGCTGCCTTCAGCTCCTGGAGGTGGTGCGACGTATTCGCAACGGACATGTCCGCGAGGCGTGCGAGCGCCTCCACGGTGCGGGGCCCCTGCGCCAGGAGTTCCAGGAGCTCGATCCGGTGCGGGTTGCCTGCGGCCTTCGTCACCCGGGCGAACTGCTCGTAGATGGCGTCCTTGAAGCGTCTTCCAGGGGTGCGGCTGGGCGATGCGGTCATCGGTGGCTCCAGTCTTGACGACCATACCATGATCCTATAACCAAGAGACTTCTTGAATACTGGAGGCCCACCGTGAAGACTCTCTTCATCCTGAACGACCCACCCTACGGCACGGAGCGCAGCTACAACGGGCTTCGCCTCGCCGGAAACCTCGCGAACAAGCACGAGAACGCCGAGGCCACCGTCTTCCTCATGGGGGACGCCGTCGCCTGCGCGAAGGCGGGGCAGACGACCCCGAACGGCTACTACAACCTCGAGCGGATGCTGAAGCCCATCACGCGGAAGGGTCCTGTCCTCCTCTGCGGCACCTGCATGGACGCCCGGGGGATCAAGGAAACGGAGATCGCAGAGGGCTGCCGCCGGAGCACGCTCGACGAGCTAACCCAGCTCACCGCCCAGGCCGACAAGGTCCTCGTCTTCTAAATAGCCTGCACTCTTCCTGAGACAAGTTCACGCCGCATGCGCGAGCGAGCCCACCGACGAGAGCTTCAACGGGAAGTTCCGCGACGAGTGCCTCAGCATGGAGTGGTTCCGGTCAATGAGGCCGAAGACTTCGCGGAAGACGCGCTGGGCGCGGTGCGTTTGGGCCGGCCGGGTCTCACCATCGGCGCTGGTCACCTTCACGACACCGCGGAAGCGAACGACCTCTCGGGTTCCCGCAGTTCAGCGCCGAGCGTATCCTGCCCAGATGCGCGATAACGAGACTGAACTCGACCTCCGGCGGACCCGGTTGTTGGCCGTCAACGCCAGTCTCACCGACGCTCGCCGTGCCCTCACTCGAGCGGCGCGCATTTCATCCTCGTTCTCCCCCGAGGTGCGGGCGCTTCTCCTCGTCGTCGCAGACCTCGACCGACGCGTGATGCGGGACGCGGGCGTCTAGAAATGCGAAGAGCCCAGCGCCGGAGAACCGGCGCTGGGCTCAGTCATGCTGGATGCGAGGGGCTCAGAGCGGCCGGACGTTCGCGGCCTGCAACCCCTTCGGGCCGCGGTTCACGTCGAACTCGACCTTCTGACCCTCGGCGAGCGTGCGGAACCCTTCAGCGTTGATCGCGGTGTGGTGGCAGAAGACGTCGTCGCCGCCGCCATCCTGCGTGATGAAGCCGAAGCCCTTCGCATCGTTGAACCACTTCACGGTACCAGTTGCCATTCACTCTCTTCGCTTTCTTGCTGCGGCAGGCAGGAGTTGCCCGTCGGTGCCGATTCCAACGAACCGGCGCGCACCGTATAGCCCGTTCTGAACGGCGTGTCGACCCCGAGGCTGCTGGATCCCTCTACTGTACCCAGTCGTCCGCGATGCCGGTCACCTCGGTCCGCGGGGGGGGGCATTGACCTGCCTGGGTTCTTCGGACCACGGGAACCTAGAGAACGGCCTCTCCCAGGTGGTGTGGTGCTGACTGGGCTCGATCCGGCGAAGTGGACACCGAGTAAGAGGTAGATGCGGTGTGGCGCGTGAGCGAGGTCGCGGCTATTCTGCAGCCAGAATGCGTCACGACATCGTCCTCGCGCCGGAGGCCGTCGAGGACCTCCGGGCTCTGAAGGCGAACGTGCCGGCGACGGTGCGCGACGCGCTCGAGGACCCAGCCGGGGCAGGCCGCGTTCACCTCGAGGTCGGCGCGAGCACGAAGCGCTGCTCGGTCACCCGCGTCCCCCAGGTCTCGCCGGCGTGCTCCTCGGCGAGCACGAACCCCGCGTCGTCGTACAGGCGCCGGGCAGGATCGAGCCCGGCGAAGGTCCAGAGGTAGACGCCGGGCCGCCCGAGGGAGCGGGCGAAGGCGAGGCTCTCGTCGAGGAGCGTGCGTCCGATCCCGCGTCCCCGCAACCCGTCGGCGAGGATGAACCAGCGCAGGTGCAGGTGGCCGTCGGGCGCCGCCGGATCGCTTCCGTCGACGGTGATCGAGCCGAGCGTGCGAGGACCCTCCACGGCAGAGAGGATCAGGTCCCGACGCGGGTCGTAGCGGTCCGCGAACTCCGCCATCTCGCGCGCCAGCTTCGCCTCGAAGAAGGCGCCGAAGCCCCACGCCTCGGCGTAGTAGCGCGCCTGGAGCGCGACGACGTCGCCGAGGAGGCCGGGGCGCCAGCCGCGGTGGAGGAGAGGGATGACGGACGGTGTCGCCATGAGGGTTCAAGCCCACACCTGGATTCACGGTGTGTCAAGGCGGCCCGTGCGCTCTTCGCTCACTACGCTTGACGCAGATCAGCTACAATGAACCATGGTCAAGCCCGCTCGCCGGCTGATTCGACGAAAGGCGACCGCGCGGGGGAAGCTCGTGCGCGTCGCGGCACGCGTGACACCTGCGCAGGCGGCTGCGCTCTCGCGAGAGGCGAGGCGGCGGAGTGTCGAGCGGGGGCGGGCGCGCCCGGACGTGAGCGCTGTCGTCCGCGAAGCGCTCTCCGTGTGGATGGCCATCCGGCCGGCGCAGCGCGCGATCATCCGGGACGTGGCGGCGCGGGATGACCTGACGCGGCCCGAAGTGCTCAGGAAGGCGCTCGACGCGTGGCTCACGTCCCTGGACCCCGGCGACGGGTAGAGGCGGCGTGGAGGCTGGCCGCCTCACGGAGCGGAGTATCGGCGCAGCTCCAGCTTCGCGATGTGGTTCCGGTGCACCTCGTCCGGCCCGTCCGCGAGGCGCAGCGTGCGCGCGTTCGCGTAGGCGTGGGCGAGCCCGAAGTCGTCGCTCACGCCGCCGCCGCCGTGGGCCTGGATGGCCCAGTCGATGACCTGGCAGGCCATGCTCGGCGCCGCCACCTTGATCATCGCGATCTCCTTCGCCGCCACCTTGTTGCCGACCCTGTCCATCATCCAGGCGGCGTTCAGCACGAGGAGGCGCGCCTGGTCGATGAGGATGCGCGCGTTCGCGATCCGCTCGCGGGTGACGCCCTGGTCGGCGATGGGCCGCCCGAACGCGACCCGCCCGAGGGTGCGCCGGCACATCTTCTCCAGGGCGCGCTCGGCCACCCCGATGAGCCGCATGCAGTGGTGGATGCGCCCCGGGCCCAGGCGCCCCTGTGCGATCTCGAAGCCTCGTCCCTCGCCGAGGAGGACGTTCGCCACCGGGACACGGGCGCCGTCGAAGAGGACCTCGGCGTGCCCGTGCGGCGCGCTGTCGAACCCGAACACCGGGAGGTGGCGGAGGACCTTCACGCCCGGCGTCTCCATCGGGACGACGAGCATCGACTGTTGCCGGTGGCGATCCGGGTTGGACGGATCCGTCTTCCCCATGAAGATGAGGACCTTGCAGCGCGGATCGTTGGCCCCGGAGGTCCACCACTTGCGCCCGCGGATGACGTAGTGGTCCCCGTCGCGGACGATGCGGGCCTGGATGTTGGTCGCGTCCGACGACGCGACGCCGGGTTCGGTCATGGCGAAGCCGGAGCGGATCTCGCCGCGAAGGAGGGGCGCGAGCCAGCGCTCCTTCAGCTCCTTCGATCCGTACCGGACCAGCACCTCCATGTTGCCGGTGTCGGGTGCGCTGCAGTTGAAGGACTCGGGCCCGAGGTGCGAGCGGCCCATCAGCTCGCAGAGCGGCGCGTACTCGTGGTTCGTGAGCCCGGCGCCGTGCTCGGAGTCGGGCAGGAAGAGGTTCCAGAGCCCCGCGGCCCGCGCCTTCTCCTTCAGCTCTTCCACGACGCGGGTGGGGACCCAGGCGTTCCCCTTGCGGCGGTTCTCCTCCACCTCCGCCTCGAAGAGCGGCTCGGCGGGGTAGACGTGCCGGTCCATGAACTCCGCGACCCTGGACCGAAGGGCCTTCGTCCGTTCCGAGTACTCGAAATCCATGACGTCACCTCGTGGGGTCGCCGTCGCCTCTCGCGAGGGCGACGCGTTCGGGCCTGTCCTGCGAAGCGCGCGGGCGGGATCCCACGGCTGGCTTCGTGGTTGGAGTCTACGCCGGGGTGCCGTCCTCTGATACCCTCCTCGCGTACGAGCTGTCGAACCCCGTGATGCGCGACCGGCCGTGAGCGGGACGCGGCGGTCCGAGGGCGGCGCGATGGGTGACCAGACCAGGGCGAGCGGCGTGGCGGGCCTGCCGGCTCCGTCGAGCGATCTCCTCGCCGTCCTCGAGGGCGTCTATCGAGACTTCCACGCCCACCCGGAGCTGTCCATGCAGGAACGCCGGACGGCTCGCGTCGCCGCGGCGTGGCTGCGGGAGCGCGGCTACGCGGTGACCGAAGGGGTCGGCGGGACCGGCGTCGTCGGCCTGCTCGCGAACGGCGAGGGGCCGACCGTGCTGCTGCGCGCCGACATGGACGCCTTGCCGATCCGGGAGAGCACGGGTCTGCCCTACGCGAGCCGGCAAACCGGCACGGATCGGTTCGGGCAGGCCACCGCGATCGCGCATTCCTGCGGCCACGACATGCACCTCGCGTGGCTGATGGGCGCCGCCGACGTCCTGGCGAAGGAGCGCACCTCCTGGCGCGGCACGATCATGGCGGTGTTCCAGCCCGGTGAGGAGACGGGCCAGGGCGCCCGGGCCATGATCGAGGACGGGATGGTGAAGCGCTTCCCGAGGCCGGATGTCACGCTGGCCCAGCACGTCATGCCCCTCCCGGCCGGCCGGATCGGGTGGCGCACCGGGACGATGCTCTCGGCGGGCGACAGCTGGGAGGTGACGCTGTTCGGCCGCGGCGCCCACGGCTCCATGCCGCAGAAGAGCGTCGATCCGGTCGTGATGGCCGCGTCGGCCGTGATGCGCCTGCAGGGCGTCGTCGCGCGGGAGGTGGCCATGACCGACTCGGCCGTGGTGACCGTCGGCACGCTCCAGGCCGGGATGAACGAGAACGTGATCCCCGATCGTGCGCTCCTCCGCCTCAACGTCCGGACCTTCGAGGAGGAGGTGCGTCGCCGGGTCCTCGCGGCGATCAAGCGGATCCTCGAGGCGGAGGCCGCCGCCTCGGGAGCGCCCAGGCCGCCCGAGCTGTCCGTGCTGAGCGAGTTCCCGCCGACGCGCAACGACGAGGCCGCCACGCGGCGGGTGGTGGCCGCGCTCGAGCGACGGTTCGGCGCCGACCGGGTGGCCGAGATCCCGCCGACGACGGCGAGCGAGGACTTCGGGCTGTTCGGCACCGCGTGGGACGTGCCTGCCGTCTTCTGGGTGGTCGGCGGCATCGACCCGGCCCTGTACGAGGCGGCGCGCAGCGCCGGCAAGGTGGACGCGCTGCCGGCCAACCACGCGCCGGACTTCGCGCCGGTGATCGATCCCACGCTGCGCACGGGCGTCGAGGCCATGCTCGCGGCCGCCGGCGCGTGGGTCTGCCCGGGCGCTCCGGCGGGGCGGTGACGGCGCGGCGCCCGCCCGGCCCATCCCATGCACGGCGCGCTGATGCCCGACGCGATGGCGCTGCTCGACTGGGTGGGGACCTTCGTGTTCGCGCTCAGCGGCGGCCTGCTCGGCGTGAGGAAGGAGTTCGACCTCTTCGGCGTGCTCGTCCTGTCGTTCGTCGTGGCCGTCGCCGGCGGCATGATGCGCGACGTCCTGATCGGCGCCGTCCCGCCCGTGGCGATCACGGAGATCCACTACTTCCTGATCGCGGTCGGGGGCGGGCTGATCACCTTCTACCAGTACCGCAGGGTCGCCTCCCTCCAGCACTCGATCCTCCTCTTCGACGCGGTCGGTCTCGGGCTGTTCGCGGCCGTCGGCGCGCAGAAGGCGCTCGAGCACGGCATCCACCCGCTGATGGCGTCGCTCCTGGGGATGCTCACCGGCATCGGCGGCGGTATGACGCGCGACCTCCTCGCGGGCGACACGCCCTTCGTCCTGCGCGGCGACCTGTACGCGCTGGCGGCGCTCGCCGCCGCCGCGACCGTGTCGGCGGGGCACGCGATCGGCGCCGCGCGCTCCTCCTCGATGCTGCTCGGCGCCGCCGTCTGCATCTTCCTGCGGCTGATGGCGATCTACCGTGGGTGGCGGGCGCCCGTGGCGCGGGGGAGCACGCGCCGCGAGCGGGAGTGACGAGGTGGCGGAGCCCCCGCGGGGACGCGGGCGTCACGCCGCGACGGCCCGCGCCGCGCGCCGCAGGATCCCGGCCGCATCTCTCAGGGCCGCCGCGGCGTTCGCCGCCATGGCCCGCTCCTGGCCGGGGAGCTCCTCCTCCCGCTCCAGCGCGTCCGCGCCGTGCTCGAGCGCCGCCGCGCCCTCCGCACCCGTCGCGCCGTCCCGCAGCCGGTCGAGCGCACTCTCGACCGGTCCCGTCGCGCCGGCGCGCGCGCCCAGACCTCGCAGCGGGACCAGCCGCACGAGCACGCTCGCGAGCGCGAGGACGTCGATGGCGTCCTCGGCGGGTCCGGCCAGCGCGGCGTCGGAGTCGGCGGCCGCGGCCATGCGGACGACGCGGTCCGCGAGGGCGCCGCGCAGGATCCGTGCGAGGGCCGGATCGGCGCTCCCCGCGATCCGCCGCGCCTGGCCGCGGGCCTCGCGGGCGAGGCGCCGGACGCGGCGCGGCGCGCCCTCCTGCGCCGCGTGGAAGAAGAGCGCCGCCGCGAGCACGCCGATCACGATCGCGATCGCCCGCCCCGCCGTCTCCGCCAGCGCCCCGTGCAGCGCGAACGCGGGCGGCGTCGCGAGCAGGAAGACCATGTTGAAGTCCACGGCCGATCTCGCGGTGGCGGGTCGGGCCATCGCCCAGGCGCCCGTCAGGAGGAACGGCGCGGCGAGGAGCGCGGTGCCGGCCGGGCTCCGCGCCGACGGGAGCAGGGCGACGTACAGGATGGCGGCGGCCCCGCCGCAGGCGGAGCCGGCGAGGATGTGGGTGACCCACGTCCGGGCGCTCTCGTTCGAGGCGAACAGCGTCAGGAACACGGACGCCGACACCATCATCGTCGGTCCGTGCGACCACCCCGTCGCCCACCAGATCGCGCCCACCAGCGACATCCCCAGGAGCGCCTTCCCGGAGGCGACCGCGGCGTCGCGGTGATCGAGGGGAGACCTGGCGCCCGGGGCGTGGCGCACCGCGATCGGGGAGACCCGCGGGGACGGCGCGCCGTCGTGCCCCGGCCGCGGGCGCCAGCGCAGCGCGCCCGCGCGGATCCGCGCGACGAGGGCGTTGCCCTGCGCGGTTGGAGGGATGGGCGCCGGCGCGGCGACTTCGGGGACGGGCAGGGACCGCGCCCCCGTCCGCTCGGCGGCGATGCGGCTCTCGATGACGAGCCCCAGGAGCACCCGGAGGGCGCGCCGGACCTTCCGCCGGCGCCGGCGGTTGGCGAGGAATCCCGGGAGGGCGCGGTCGGCCTCCTCGGCGACGCGCCCGATCGCGGCGACGAGCCGGCGCTGCCGGGTCGCGAGCGCGTCCGTCGCCGCGCCTGCGCGGACGCCGTGCGCGAACGCGAAGACGTCGTCGCCCAGGCGCCGCAGGAGGGTGTCGAACGTCGCCGTGGAGTACGGCGGCGTGAAGAGCGCCGTGACGGCGGTCGAGACGAGGACGCCGAGGAGCGTGCACAGGACGCGGTCGGCGAAGAGGCTCGCCGTGGGGTGGCTGCCCGGGGAGGAGGGCAGGGCGAGCAGGATCGCGGTGTAGCCCGCGAGCAGGATCCCGTACGCGCGCGCGGGCCGCACGAAGGCGCTCGCCCCGGCGCAGAGCGCGCCCCACAGGGCGACCCCCACGACGAGCGGAACAAGCCGATCCGGGAAGAGCGCGAGCAGGCCGAACCCCACCGCGGCCCCGGCCAGCGTGCCCGCGATCCGCAGGACGCTCTTGTCGAGCAGCAGGCCGCGCGTCGGCTGGGCGACGAGCCAGACCGTCATCGCGGCCCAGTGTGTGTGGTGGAGCCCCAGCGCGGAAGCCGAGAGCAGCGCGGTCTGCGCGGCCGCGGTCGTCCGGACGGCGAAGCCCGCGGAGGCGCGCGCGCCCTCGATCCTCCATCGGAGCAGAGGAGACGCGCGCGTGCCGGTCACCCGGGCATGGTATCCCAGGCGGGATCTCGTCCGCGATCGAGCCGCCTCGCCCGTCCGGCCGCACGGCATGCGCGTCCTCGGCGGCACCGCGAGGCGCGCGCGGTGGTAACGTTCGCCGCGATGCCCCTGACGGAGAGCGGGCAACCGGAGGAGACCGCATGAACCCGCGCTGGACCCGACGGCCCGAAGGCTCGAACTGGGGCGACTTCGGCGAGGACGACGAGCAGGGCAGGCTCAACCTCCTCACCGCGGAGCGGCGGCGCGCCGCGGTCCGCGAGGTGAGGACGGGCCAGGTGTTCTGCCTGAGCCTGCCGCTCGATCTGCCCGGGGGGAGCCAGCTCAACCAGTACCGCAAGCCACCCGAGCGGCACCTGCAGCGGAGGAAGCGCGACCACCCGTCGGTGAACTACCCGTTCCGCTACGAGGACGAGCGCTTCGTCGACTGCGGGTGCGACGACGCCGTGACGATCTACATGCAGTACTCGACGCAGTGGGACGCGCTGGCGCACATGGGGCAGTTCTTCGACGCGGACGGCGACGGCGTGCCCGAGCCGGTCTACTACAACGGCTTTCGCGGCGGGCGGGAGATCCTGGGCCCGGACGCCGCCGGTGGTCCGCGGGCGGGCCGGCTCGGCATCGAGCGCATGGCGGAGACGTGCGTGCAGGGGCGAGGCGTGCTCGTGGACCTTCACGCCGCCTTCGGCGATCGGCGGGTCGCCGTCGGGTACGAGCAGCTCATGCGCGTCCTCGAGGCCGACGGCGTGGAGATCGCGACCGGCGACATGCTCTGCCTGCACACCGGCTTCGCCCAGCGGGTCGTCGACATGGCCGGTCACCCCGACCCGGCCGTCCTCCACCAGTCCTGCGCCGGCCTCGACGGCCGGGACGAGCGGCTCCTGCGCTGGATCGCGGAGAGCGGGATCGCGGTCCTCGTCGCCGACAACTATGCCGTCGAGGTGTATCCCAACCCGCCGGCCGCCCCGGGGAGCTGCGAGGCGCTGCCGTTGCACCAGGCCTGTCTCTTCCGCCTGGGCATCCACCTGGGAGAGCTCTGGTACCTCACGCCCCTCGCGCGCTGGCTGCGCCAGAACGATCGACACCACTTCCTGCTCACCTGCCCCCCGCTGCGGATGCCCGGCTCGTTCGGCTCGCCGGTGACGCCGGTGGCGACCGTGTGACCGTGCCGTCTAGCTCCGCGCGAGGCGCTCGAGCGCCATGGCGCGGAGCCGGGCGCGCTGGACCTTGACCCCGTTCACCCCGTCGGTGGTGGGGAAGCCGTCGAGGAACCACACGCGGGCCGGGACCTTGAAGCCCGCCATGAGCTGCCGCGCGGCGGCGGCGACCTCGGCCTCGGTCGGGGCGGCGCCCGGGGCGGGGATCACGAAGGCGCAGGGGCGCAGCTGGCCGTCGATCGGGACCCCAACCACCTGTGCCTCGGCCACGCCCGGGATCCGCCGCAGCGCATCCTCGACCTCGGCCGGGCTCACCAGATACCCCGCGATGCGCAGCGCGTCGCCCCGGCGCGCCCGGAAGACGAAGGTGCCGTCGCCGCGGAGGTGGCCGACGTCGCCGGTCCGGAAGAAGCCGTCTCCCCGGACGGCCTCGGCCGTCGCGGCAGGGTCCCCGAGGTAGCCGACGAAGTTCGTGGGGGCGCGGATCTCGAGCTCGCCGTCCACGCCGGGCGGCAGCAGCGCGCCGCTCTCGACGTCGCGCACGCGCACCTCGGCGCCGGGGGACGACGGGAGGCCGCCGCCCTCGATGCGCTGCTCGACCGGGAGCGAGGCCGGCTGGAGGGAGAAGAGCGCCTGCACCTCGCTCGAGCCGTACATCCCGAAGATCGGCAAGCGCCGCTCCCACGCAGCCCGGGCGAACTCGGCCGCGCCCGGGTTGAAGGCGCCCATCCCGAGCAGGCGGATCGAGGGGAAGGGGTCGAGCCCGGGGGCCGTGTCGGCGATGCGCCGGAGCAGCTCGTCGCTGCCGTAGAGGTGCGTGATCGCGTGCCGCCGGATGAGCGCGGCGGCCGTCGCCGGCTCGAACGTGTCCATCATGACGACGCGGGCGCCGCCGGCGATGGCCGCCAGGGCGGAGTCGAGCCCGAAGACGCCGCACAGCGGGAGCGCGGCGAGGAGCCGCGCGCCCTCGTCGGCGAGGCCGTGCGCCCGCGCCACCTGGAGCACGTGCGCCGCGAGCGTCCGCTGCGAGTGCAGCACGAGCTTCGGCGCCCGGGTGGTCCCCGAGGTCGTGAAGAGCGCCGCCGGCGCGTCCGGCTCCGCCTCCGTCGCGGCCTCCGCGGCGCCGGACGCGAAGGCGTCGAAGGGGAGGGTCGCCTTGCCCTCGATGGGCGCCGGGGCGCCGCGCTCCGCGCCCACCACCGCGACCAGGTCCAGCCCGCGCAGCGCCTCCGCCCGGACCTCGCGCAGCACGGCGCGGAAGTCGATGCCGCGGAAATCGGGCTGGAGCACGAGCGCGCGCGCCGCCGAGCCGCCGAGGATGTGCTCCAGCTCGCTGGCCCGGAAGCGCGTGTTCACGGCGACCAGCGTCGCCCCGAGGCGCGCCAGGCCCAGGAGCTGCGCCAGCCAGGCGACGCCGTTGGGGAGCCACACCGCGACGCGGTCCCCGCGCCGGATGCCGGCGGCGCGGAGCCACGCCGCCGTCCGCCGGCCGAGGAGGTCGAGCTCGGCCCAGGTCACGACCCGCGCGCCCTCGACGACCGCGGGCTCGGCCGCGCGTCCGGGCAGGTGCCGCTCCACGAGCGCCGGGAGCGTGAGCGGGTGCCCGGTCAATAGAGCTCCATCAGCTTGGCGCTGTCGCCGAGCTCCGAGGGCCGGGCGTCGCGGACGATGGCGCCCGACTTCATGGCGACCACCCGGTCGGAGATCTTGAGCGCCTCCTTGACGTTCTGCTCGACCAGCAGGATCGACAGGGCGAGTCGCTGCTGGAGCTCCCGGATGGGCTGCAGCAGGTCGTGGAACAGCTTGGGCGCGAGCCCGATCGAGGGCTCGTCCATGAGCAGGCAGCGGGGGCGGCACAGCAGCGCCCGTCCGATGGAGACCATCTGCTGCTGGCCGCCCGAGAGGACGCCGGTGCGACGGCGATAGGCCTGGCGGATGGCGGGGAGGATCGACATCACCCACTCCATCCGCTCGGCGCGCTCGCCGGGCGGGACCCGGGCCGCCCACATCGCCATCTTCAGCGTCTCGGCCACGGTCAGCCCGGGGAAGATGCCGCGGCCCTCGGGCACCAGCGAGACCCCCGCCGCGGT
>JAJYHA010000425.1 GCA_021784995.1 Myxococcales bacterium | reverse complement strand
CGCAGGTGCCGGCGAAGAGGACCCGGGACGCCGGCTCCTCGGCCAGGAGCCGGGCGGTGGCCGCGGCGGCCGCGACCGCCCCGACGCCGGTCAGGGCGACGCGCCAGCCCGGAGGCGGCGCGGCGTCGAGCCCCGCCAGCTCCGGCGGGAAGGCGGCGAGGAGGAGGGGGCGGCGCGCCACGGCGGCGAGTGGAGCACGCGCCGGCCGCGGCGTCGAGGGCGGCGCGCCCCGCTCAGGCGCCCGGCTCGCCGTCGAAGTAGTCGACCTGGCTGTCCTTGCGGAAGACGAAGCGCCGGACGTCCGGCCAGGTGCCGACGGAGCTGGCCACCTTGCCCGAGTCCGGGTACTCGACCACGTCGGCGCCGCCCTGCGACGCCGAGAGGCCGAGGTAGACGAGCGGCTCGGTCCCGTCGTTCACCAGCTGGTGGGCCGGCCCGCCGGGGGGGAAGGAGACGAAGTCGCCCGGGCCGATGGGGGAGAGGCCGGAGGGCGTCCGGACCTGGCCCCGGCCGGAGAGGACGAAGAGCGCCTCCTCGGTGACCAGGTGGCCGTGGAGGGGGAAGGAGCGCTTGCCGGGGGGGAGCTCCCAGAGGCCGGCGCCGAGCCGACCGCCGCCGAGCCCCTTCCGGCGCTGCTGGAACTCGCCGCGGGCGATCGCCTCCTTCCACTCGAGCTCGGAGCTCCTGACGATCTTCATGTGACCTCCGCGGTCGGGCGCGTCGCGCCGCGCGTCGCGGCGGCCGCCGCCCCCGCGGAGCATAGCGAGCGCCCGCCGCCGCTGCGCGACGCGGTCGCATCCCAGGTGGGGTCGCCTTGAGGCGGGGCCGGCGGCGCCCTATGATCCGCGCTCTTCGCGCCGCGCCGTCGCTCCCCGAGCCCGAGGTCCCCGTGCCCAAGACGAAGCCCGTCCTCCTCGCCGTCCTCGACGGCTGGGGGATCCGCGCCGAGCGCGAGGCGAACGCCATCGCCCTCGCCGGCACCCCGAACATGGACGCGCTGGCGCGGGAGTTCCCGGCGACGGCGATCGAGACGAGCGGCCTCTCGGTCGGCCTCCCGGAGGGGCAGATGGGCAACTCCGAGGTGGGCCACACCAACCTCGGCGCCGGGCGGATCGTCTACCAGGACCTGGTCCGCATCAACCGGGCGATCGAGGACGGCTCCTTCTACTCGAACGACGCGCTCCTGCTCGCCTGCCGGCGCGCCCGGGCGAGCGGCGGGGCGCTCCACCTCCTGGGGCTGGTCTCCGACGGCGGGGTCCACAGCCACCTCGACCACCTCCTCGCCTGCGTGGAGCTCGCCCGGCGGGAGGGGGTGGCGCGGGTCCTGGTCCACGCCTTCATGGACGGCCGGGACACCCCCCCGCGCTCCGGCCTGGAGTTCATGCGCGGCCTCGAGCGGCGGCTCGCCGAGCTCGGCCGCGGCCGGGTGGCGACCGTCCACGGGCGGTACTTCGCGATGGACCGGGACCAGCGCTGGGACCGGATCGAGCGGGCCTACGCGGCGATGGTGCGCGGCGAGGGGCAGCGCGCGGCGAGCGGCACGGCGGCGGTCGAGGCGGCCTACGCGCGCGCCGAGTCGGACGAGTTCGTCGCGCCGACCGTCGTCGTCGACGCCGACGACCGGCCGGTGGGGTCGGTGCGCGACGGCGACGCCGTCCTCTTCTTCAACTTCCGGTCCGACCGGGCGCGGGAGATCACCCGGGCGCTCGCCGACCCGGCCTTCACCGGCTTCGGGCGCGGCGCCCCCCCGGCGCTCGCCGCCTACGTCTGCCTGACCCGGTACGACGAGACCTTCCCCCACCCGGTCGCCTTCGAGCCGCAGTCGCTCGACCGGATCTTCCCGGAGATCGTGAGCGACGCCGGGATCCCGCAGCTCCGCTGCGCCGAGACCGAGAAGTACGCCCACGTCACCTTCTTCTTCAACGGCGGGCGGGAGACGGTCTTCCCCGGGGAGGACCGGATCCTGGTCCCGAGCCCCCGCGACGTGAAGACCTACGACCAGCGGCCGGAGATGAGCGCGCGCGAGGTGACCGATCGGCTGCTCGCCGCGCTCGCCACCCGGCGCCACGGCTTCGTCCTGGTGAACTTCGCCAACCCCGACATGGTCGGGCACACCGGGAAGCTCGACGCCGCGATCGCCGCGGTGCGGGTGGTCGACGAGTGCGTCGGGCGGCTCTGGGCCGGCGCCCGCGCGGCCGGGATGGCGATGCTGGTCACCGCCGACCACGGCAACTGCGAGCTGATGGTCGACCCGGTCACCGGCCAGCCGCACACCGCCCACACCCTGAACCCGGTCCCCTTCCTCCTCGCCGACCCGGACTTCCGCGGGGCGCGGCTCCGCGCGAAGGGGGTCCTCGCCGACGTCGCCCCCACGGCGCTCCAGGTCATGGGGCTGCCGCAGCCGCGGGAGATGAAGGGGCTCGGGCTGATCGTCCGCTAGCGCCGGGCCGGGCGCTCCCCGGGGGGAGGGCCGGCCGCGCCTGGCACGGCGGCTGCTCCGCGACCCCCCCGTGATCCGGTCGGTCCTGGCGGAGCTCCTCGACCTCGTCTACCCGCCCCGCTGCCCCGCGTGCGGCGCGGCGACGGGGGGCCCGCCCTTCTGCCCGGTGTGCGCCGAGGCCCTCGAGCCGCTGGGGCCGGGCTGCGCCCGCTGCGGCGAGCCGGGCCCGCTCGATCCCTGCGGCGGCTGCCTCGCCCTCCCGCCCCCCTTCGCGGAGCTCCGCGCCGGAGGGCTCTTCGGCGGGCCGCTCGCCGAGGCGATCCACGCCCTCAAGTACGGCGGCCGGCCGGCCGCGGCGCGGCCCCTCGGCCGCTGGCTGGCCGGTCGCTGCCCGCTCCCCCCGGCGGCGGTGGTCGTCCCGATCCC
>JAJYHA010000205.1 GCA_021784995.1 Myxococcales bacterium | reverse complement strand
GCTACAATGGGGTTGGTACGAGCGGCCCGGCCAAGTGGATCGCCTCGCTGCCGGGGCTCGTGGCGGGCATCTTTATCCCCGAGAAGATGGCCTATCTCGCGGCGCTCCTCGCCTCAGCGCAGGACTCCGTGCGGACCCTCCTGCCGGAACCCGTCACTCCCGAGCGCTGGCGCGCGGAGGCATGCGCGCTCCTCCTGCGCGGCGTGGCCGGCGCCGGCGGTGCGGGCGCGCGCCCGCCGCGCGCCGCCATGGGCTGACCGCCGGAGCGCGGGCGCCGCACTCCCGGCACGTCGCGCCGGCGCGATTTGTGGTTTCGCGGGCGCGCGCCCGCCGGTACGTTCTCGTCCCATGCGTCACGACGTCATCGTCATCGGGGCGGGGGTCCAGGGGTGCGCGGTGGCCTGGCGCCTCGCGCAGGGCGGGCGGCGCGTGCTGGTCCTCGAGCGGAGCATCCCCGGCGCGGAGGCCTCGAGCGCGGCGGGCGGCATCCTCTCCCCCGGCGTCGAGGCCGTCGAGCCGGGCCCCTTCTACGACCTCTGCCGCGCGTCGCTGGCGCGGTACGCCGGCTTCGTGCGGGAGCTGGAGCGCGCCACGGAGGTCGCCGTGGGCTTCCGGCCGGGCGGCACCCTGGAGGTGGCGCTCGACGATGCGCACGCCCAGCTCCTGGCGGCCCGCGCCGAGCGGCTGGCGCGCCGCGCGATGCCGGCGGAGATCCTCGACGACGCCGCGGCGCGGCGCCTGGAGCCCGGGCTCTCGAGCGCCGCCCGCGGCGCGCTCTACTTCCCCGACGAGGCGTCGGTGGATCCGCGCCCCCTGGCGCGGGCGCTCTACCTGGCCGCGCACGGCGCCGGAGCCCTCTTCCGCACCGGCCAGGTGCACCGGATCCTCCACGAGGGCGGCCGCGCCGCGGGCGTCGAGCACGAGGCCGGACGGCTCGAGGCCGACGCGGTGGTGCTCGCCGCCGGGGCGTGGAGCACGCTGGTGGAGGGCGGCGGCCTGCGCCGCGGCGCGGTGCGCCCGGTGCGGGGGCAGATGGCGGTGCTCGACACCCGCCCCCGCCTCCTGTCGCGCGTCGTCTTCAGCGACAAGGGCTACCTCGTGCCGCGCGCCGACGGGCGCGTGCTGTGCGGGTCCACCATGGAGGAGGTCGGGTTCGAGAAGGCGGTCACCGCCGGCGGGCTGCGCGCCGTGCTCGACCTGGCCATCGAGATCGCACCCGCGCTGGCGCGCGCGCCGCTCGTCGAGACGTGGTCCAGCTTCCGCCCCGCGTCGCCCGACGGCTGGCCCATCCTGGGCGCCTCGGCCATCCCCGGCCTCTGGTATGCGACCGGCCACACGCGCAACGGGATCCTGCTCACGCCCGTGACGGCCGACGCCGTCTCAGCGGCCCTGCTGGGGAGCACGCCGCCGGTGGACCTGGCGCCCTTCTCGGCCCGGCGGCTCGGCTGAGCCACGCGGCGGCCGCCACGCGGCGGATCACTCCACCCAGTCGGCGATGAAGACGTTCGTCTCGCCCGGCCGCGACCCGTTGCGGTTGGAGGCGAAGACCAGCTGCTTGCCGTCGGGCGAGAACATCGGGAAGCCGTCGAAGGTCGGGTTGTAGGTGATGCGCTCGAGGCCCGTCCCGTCGTCGTTCACGACGTAGAGGTCGAAGTCGCGCCCCTTCGGGTCGGCCACGTTCGAGGCGAAGACGATGCGCCGGCCGTCGGGGTGGAAGTAGGGCGCGAAGCTGGCGGCGCCCAGGTGCGTCACCTGGCGCTGGTGCGACCCGTCGGCGTCCATGAGCCAGATCTCGAGCTGCGTCGGCCGCACCAGCCGCTGCGCGAGCAGGCGGCGGTACTCGTCCGCCTCCCGGGCGTCGCGCGGCCGGCTGGCCCGGTAGACGATGCGCTTGCCGTCGGCCGAGAAGAACGCGCCGCCGTCGTAGCCCAGGGTGTGCGTGAGGCGCGTCAGCCGGGAGCCGTCGGTCCGCACCTTGTAAAGGTCGAGGTCGCCGTCGCGCGTGGAGGTGAAGACGACCCAGCCGTCGCGGGAGATGGTGGCCTCCGCGTTGTACCCGGGGGCGGGGGCGAGCGGCCGCACGTCGGAGCCGTCGGGGCGGGCCGAGTAGATCTGGTAGTCGTAGAGCGCCCAGGTGTAGCCGTGGCTCATGTCGGGCGGCGGCGGGCAGTCGGGGCTCGTGGCGTGCGTCGAGCTGTAGAGGATGCGCGCGTCGGAGGGGAAGAAGTAGCCGCAGGTCACCCGGCCCAGGCCGGTCGAGACGAGGCGGGGCGACGAGCCGTCCACGCCCATCACGTACTCCTGGTCGCACGCCCGCCCGTTGCGCGTCGACTGGAAGACGAGCTGGCGCCCGTCCCAGCTGAAGTAGGCCTCGGCGTTCTCGCCACCGAAGGTGAGCTGCCGGACGTTGCGCAGGTGCCGCTCCTGCGGGAGGCGTAGATCGCCCGGCGCCTCCCGCGCCGCGGCGGGTGCGGGGCGCGACGCCCCGTCCCCCGGGTGCGTGCAGCCGAGGAGGAGCGTCACCGCCGCCACGCGCAGGGTTCGGGCCATGGCGCCTTCATAGCGCCGGCAGCGCCGGCTCGCCGCCCCGGCCGGGCAGGCCGCGCCGTCCTCGGCGGGGTGGCCGCGGGTTGGGCGCACCCCGGCGCGTGTGGCAGACTCCCGCCCCGTGTCCGGACGGCGGTCCCCCTTCCTCCCGTGCGCCCTGGCGTCGGCCCTCGCGTGCTCCGGCGCCGTTGCGCCACCGCAGGGGACCCCCGCCGCCTCCGCGCCGAGCGCGCCCCCGGACGCCGCCGGCCAGCTGGCCCAGGTTCGGCCGCCGCCCGAGCGGTGCACCACCTCGCCGCACCCGCGGCCGCAGCTCCTGGTGGC
>JAJYHA010000043.1 GCA_021784995.1 Myxococcales bacterium | reverse complement strand
CCGCGTCGCGCCGCCCGGCTCCACTCACTCGCTCCGCAGGCCCTCGACCGGCTCCAGCCGGGAGGCCTTGCTGGCGGGGTAGATGGTGGCGAGGTAGCTGAGCGCCAGCGCCAGCAGCGCCACCAGGAGGAACTCGACGGGATCCATCCGGACCGGCAGGTTCGCGATGTAGTAGACCTCCGGGTCGAGCGGGATGCCCACCTTGTCGACGAGCAGGCAGGTGCCGAGCCCGAGCAGCAGCCCGAAGACCGTCCCGACCGCCCCGATCACCAGCCCCTCCGCGACGAAGATCTTCATCACGCTCGGCTGCCCGGCGCCCATCGACTTGAGCACGGCGATCTCGCGACGCTTGTCGAGCACCTGCATGATGAGCGTCGCCACGATGATGAAGCTCGCCACCAGGACGATGAAGCCGAGGATCACCGCCATCACCACCTTCTCCATCATGAGCGCGGAGAAGAGGTTGCGGTTCAGCTCCCCCCAGTCGCGCACGCGGTAGGGGTAGCCCTCCAGGACGCCCAGCACGCGACGCAGGATGGGCCGCGCCTCGTCCACGTTCGACACGCGCACCTCCAGCCCGGTGACGGAGTCGCCGGTCCCGAAGAAGCGCTGCGCCTCGGACAGCTCGATGTATGCGAACTTGGAGTCGTACTCGTACATCCCCGAGTAGAAGATGGCCGCCACGCGGAACGGGCGGGTCCTCGGCTGGGGGCCGGCCGGGCCGAGGTCGCCGAGCGGGCTGATCACGTTCACCGTGTCGCCCACGTAGACCCGGAGCTGCCGCGCCATCTCGCGGCCGATCACGATCCCCGGCCGCGGCCGCGCCGGCGCCTCCGGCGGCGGCGCCCCGCCCGCCTCCACCGGCGGCGGGATGCGCTCGGGGCGGGCGAGGAAGTCGAGGCTCCCCTCCTGGACCGTGCGCGGGAGGTCCGTGACCGTGCCGACGGTGGCCGGGTCGATCCCCTCGAGGAGGGTGCCGGTCAGGTTCTGGCCGGCCGAGAGCATCACCTCGTTGTAGAGGAACGGCGTGGCGCCGGTGACGCCGCGCACCCCGAGCACCTGCCGGCGGACGTCGCGCCACTCCGTGAAGTCGTTCTGCCCGTACTTCATCACCATGCCGTGCGAGCGGGTGCCCAGGATCTTGGACTTGAGGTCCCCCTCGAACCCGCTCATCACCGACAGCACCACGGTGAGCGCCCACACGCCGATGGCCACGCCCCCGATCGAGATGAGCGTCATGAGGAGGGTGGCCGGCATGCGCGGCCGGTAGACCAGCTGCCCCTCGCGCGCGGCGCGGCGTTCCCGGCGGTCGCGCACGTGGGAGGCGATCATCGCCACCAGGAGCCCCGGGACGATCCCGGTGACGACGAGCGCGAAGAGCGCCAGCAGCGTGCGCGGCGCGAGCCGCAGGTGGCTCCGGGCCACGAAGAGCTCGTAGGAGAGCGAGGGGTCGAAGCGCCCCGATCCGAAGAGCAGGTAGCCCAGGGAGGCCCCGGTGAAGGCGAAGGTCCCCGCCCCCACCGCGGTGAACAGCAGGCCGAGCACCAGCACCAGCGTGCCCTGCGCCTCCCAGGCCGCGACCGCGAGGCTGGTGGCGCGGAGGTGCCGGATCTCGAACAGCACCGGCCCGAGCAGCACCGCCAGCAGCAGCAGCGTGGCGGCCGCGATCTCGTAGAAGCCGACGCGGCGGCCGGCGGCGGCGCCCGCCAGGCCGGCCAGGATCGCCAGCGCGGCCGCCGCCATCACGGCCAGGCCGGTGGCGATCGCGCCCGGCAGGCCCACGCGGTCGGCGAGCAGCACCTGCCCCAGCGCGGCCACCACCGGCGCGCCCAGGACCCCGACGAGCACCAGCGCGAAGGTGCGCCCCGCGAACGGGGCCGGCACGTTGCGGCGGGCGGGCCGCGGAGCGGGAGCTTCCGCGCCGGGCGCGCCCGGGGGCGAGGGCGGGTGCTCGGGCTGGGGGCCGGGCGGCGTGGCGAGCTCCTCAGTCGCGCGTCTTGAGCAGCGGGAAGGGGATCACGTCGCGGATGGAGGCGGAGTCGGTGAGGAGCATGGCGACGCGGTCGACGCCGATCCCCTCCCCGGCCGTGGGCGGCATGCCGTGCTCGAGCGCGCGCACGAAGTCGGCGTCGTAGGGCATGGCCTCCTGGTCGCCGGCCGCCTTGGCGCGCATCTGCGCCTCGAAGCGCTCCCGCTGGTCGCCGGGATCGTTCAGCTCGCTGAAGCCGTTCGCCAGCTCCATCCCCGCCACGAAGAGCTCGAAGCGGTCGACCAGCCGCGGGTCGGCGTCGCGGCGCCGCGAGAGCGGGCTGGTCTCGATGGGCCAGTCGACGACGAAGCAGGGGCGGTCGCGCGGCAGCCGGTGCTCCCCGAAGACCTCGAAGGCCATCGCCACCGCCTCGCCCGGCGAGCGGCGCGCGGCCTGCTCCAGCTTCCAGGCGCCCTCGGAGTCGTTCTCGCGCGCCGCGGCGGCCGCCACCGCCTCCGCCAGCCCCCGCCCCGCGAGCGCGTCGTCCACCGACAGCCCGAGGGCGCGCGCGCCCTCCTCCACCAGCGAGACGCGGGGATAGGGCGGCGCCAGGTCGATGGCCTGCCCCTGGAACGTCACCGTGGCCCCGCCGGTCACCTCGAGGGCGAGCCGGTGGAACAGCTCCTCGGTGAGCCGCATCAGGTCCTCGTGCGTCGCGTAGGCCTGGTAGAACTCGACGGAGGTGAACTCCGGGTTGTGCCGCCGGTCGATCCCCTCGTTCCTCCAGATCCGCCCGATCTCGTAGACGCGCTCCAGCCCACCCACCACCAGCCGCTTCAGGTGCAGCTCGGTCGCGATGCGGAGCTTCAGGTCGAGGTCGAGGGCGTTGTGGTGCGTCTCGAACGGGCGCGCCGCG
>JAJYHA010000177.1 GCA_021784995.1 Myxococcales bacterium | reverse complement strand
GCTTGGCCTCGGCGAGCTTCGCCTCCAGCGCCCGCTTCAGCTTCTTCGGGTCGGTGGTCGACGGCAGCGCGATCCGGTCGTACTTCTCGAACTCGCCCTCGGCCAGCCGGAAGCGGGCCTCGGCGGCGGCCGCGGCCCCGCGCGGCGCGGTCTCCGGCTCGAGCCCCGCCGCCGCGTAGCCGGCGACGGCGGCGCCGAAGGCGGCGCGGGCCGCCCGGTCGTCCTTGAGCGCCAGCTCCGCCAGGCCGATCTTGAGCTGGGCCTGGACGAGGAGCTCCTGCTCCCGGCTCCGGCCGAAGCGCCGCTCGAAGTCGCGGAGCGCGGCGATCTCCCGGCGCCAGTCCTGGGTCTTCTCGTAGATGAGCGCGGCGTGGAACTGGGTGCGGGCGGCGTCGTCGGCGTCGGGGTAGGCCTGGGCGTAGCGCGCGAAGGCGGCGGCGGCGGCGTCGTAGCGCTGCAGGTTCTCCAGGGCGCGGGCGGCGTCGTAGAGGGCGTCCTTGCGATGGGTGGAGTTCGGATACTTCTCCACCAGCGCCAGGTAGCGATCGACCGCCTTCTCGAAGTCGTAGGTGTTCTCGGCGTTGAAGCCGACGCGGAAGAGGGCCTCGTCGGCGAGCGCCGAGCCCGGGTACTCGGCGCTGATCCGCTCGTACATCCGGAGCGCCGACTCGAAGCGGCGCGCCCCCTCGTAGCAGGCCGCCGCGTTGAAGAGCGCCTTGTCCGCGAACTCGTGGTGCGGGTCCTCCTTCACCAGGGCGATGAACAGCGCCGCCGCCTCCTCGTACCGCTTGGCGTCCATGAGCTGCATGGCCCGGTTGAAGCGCCCGCCGAGCTTGAACTTCTGCAGGGTGGCGTTGAGGGCCGCGTCGCGGGCGAGCCCGGTGGCCTGGAGCCGCGCCGAGGCCTCCTCCACGGACTTCCAGTCCTTCACCGCCAGGTAGGACTCGATCACCAGGTTGGCGGCGAAGCCGGCGACCTCGCTGCCGGGCCAGCGCCCCAGGACCTCCTCCAGGCGGCAGCGCGCCTCGTCGAAGTCGTCGTACTCGTAGAAGATCTCGCCCGCCTTGTAGGCGATCGCCGGCGCCCGTCGGTCGTCCGGGCGGAGCCCCACGAAGCGGTCCGAGGAGCGCACCAGGTCCTGCAGGACCGGCGGGAGCGGCTCGGCGCGCACCACCTCGTCGGCGGGGCGCTCGGTCGAGCGGAGCACCCGGCGCGCGGCGAGCTGGCCCGCGCGCTCGAGCCGGGTCGCCTCGCCCTCCCAGGAGATGACCGCCGAGACGGCGGCGTCGGTGCGGTAGCGGTCGTCCGCCGGGTCGTCCCGGACCGCGGCGTAGGCCCGCGCCGCCCGCTCGAAGTCGAGGGAGTTGTAGAGGCAGTCGGCCCACTGGTAGCGGAGCTCGTAGGCCTGCCTCGAGTGCGGGAACCGCTGGAGGTAGGAGCCGTAGGCGCGGGCGGCGACCCGGTACTCGGCGACCGCCTCCTCGAGCTTGCCGTCGGCCTTGTACTGCTGGGCCTGCGCGTGGTGGAAGGTGGCGGCGCGCAGGAGGCTCTTCTCGGTCAGGTCGCGGACCGCGACCAGGAGCTCGGGATCCCCCTTGTTCGCCTCCCACCAGGGCGTCCCGGGGGAGTAGGCGTCGGCGAGCGCCTGGCGGGCCTCGGTCTCCTTGTCGAAGCGGCGATCGCGCGACCAGGCCAGGACGATCTTCGACTGGATCGTGGGGGCGTCGGGGGAGAGCGGCCCGAGGGCGAGCACCTCCTGGTAGGCGTCGGCGGCCTCGGCGTAGCGGGTCTCGTCGAGGTAGACGTCGCCGAGCCGGGCGAAGATCTCGGCCTCGTAGGGGCGCCCGCCGATCCCGGCGAAGAAGGCCCGGGCGCGGCCGACGCCGCCCCACTTCTCGTCGGAGAAGCTGATGGCGGTGTACTGGACGGCCTCCGGCCAGACGTCGCCGCCCGCCTTCTCCCCGGTCTTCGCCGCCCGGGCGACGTAGTGATCGAGGAGCCGGGTGAAGGACTCCACCGCGTGCGGGTAGTCGTCGAGCCGGTAGTAGGTCCAGCCCAGCTTGTAGATCGCCCGCGCGTAGAGGGGATGGTCGGGGTAGGCGTACATCTTCGAGAACGCCTCGGCCGCCCGGGTGAGGCTGCCGGCCGAGACCCGGTCGAACCACCAGTCGCCCAGGCGGACCCAGGCCTCGGGGACGAAGGGGCTCTCCGGGAAGCGGTCGATGACCGTCCGGTAGGCGGCGATCGCCTCCTCCCCCTGGTTCATCTCGGCGAGGCAGTAGCCGAGGAGGTAGTAGATGCCGTGGGTGAAGCGGTAGTCGGGGAAGCCGGTGATCAGCCGCTGGTAGAGGCCGATCGACGCGGCGTAGTCCTTCTGCGGCTCCGGCCCGGGATCGCGCCCCTCGGCCATGGCCCGGCGCGCGCTCTCGCGGTAGGCGTCGCTCGCCGCCTTGAAGTCGTCGTTCGACTTCTCGTAGTAGAGCTCGGCCAGCCGGAACATCGCGTCGGGGGTGAAGCGCGGGTCGTCGGGGTACCGGGAGAGGAACTCCTCGAAGCGGGCGATGGCGGACACCCGCTCGCCCCGCTCCAGCCCCTCGAGATCGGCGATCGACTGCTCGAACTCGTCGGACAGGAAGCGCCGGCGGGTCTGGAACTGCTCCCGGACGATCCGCTGGACCTCGCCGCCGTAGTCCTTGGCCTCCTCCTCGAACCGGTCGATCGCCGCCTCGAGCTCGCGGACGTCCTCGTCGCTCGGCGCCAGGGAGGGCGCCGGCGGCCGCGCCTCCGCCGGCGCCGCGACCGCCGGGGTCGCGGCCCGGGCGCGGCAGGAGGTGTAGAGGGTGGCGGTCGCTGCGGGTGCGGCTGCGGGTGCGGCTGCGGGTGCGGCT
>JAJYHA010000350.1 GCA_021784995.1 Myxococcales bacterium | reverse complement strand
GCCACGCGCGCGGAGCTGCTCCAGGAGATCGCGGCCCTGCGCGCGCAGGTGGATCGGCTCGCCGACCGGGACGTGGAGTGGCGCGAGGCCGCCCTCGACCAGGAGTGCGAGACGCGCTGAAGGTCGCAGCCCCGCCCGGCGCGCCGTCCGGCCCCGGCACGGGCTACAATCGTGCGCGGCGATCGCCATCGCCGGGCGGGACGGCGACGTGGATCACGCGCACGAGTTCCTGAAGGCCCTCGCCGTCGTGCTCGGCGTCGCCGCCGTGACGACGGTGCTGTTCCAGCGGCTGCGCCAGCCGGTGGTCCTGGGCTACCTCCTGGCCGGCCTCATCGTCGGGCCGCACGTCCCCATCCCGCTGGTGGCCGACGTGGGCCTCGTCCGGACGCTCTCCGCGCTGGGCGTCATCCTGCTCATGTTCTCGATCGGCCTTGAGTTCCGGATCGGGAAGCTGGTGGCCGTCGCCTCCACGGCCGGCGTCGCGGCGCTCTTCGAGGCGAGCGCCATGATGTGGCTCGGGTTCGTCCTCGGGCGCGCCCTGGGTTGGCCGCCGCTGGAGAGCGCCCTCGCAGGCGCGATCGTCGCCATCTCCAGCACCACCGTGGTGGTCAAGGCCTTCGACGAGCTCGGCGTCCGGGGAGGCCTGCGAGACCTGGTGGTGGGGATCCTCGTCGTCGAGGACCTGGTGGCCGTGCTCGTCATCGCGGCGCTCACGGCCGCGGCGGCCGGCGCGGCGGTCTCGCCCGCCGCCCTGGGCGGCACCGTGGGCAGGCTGGCCGCGTTCCTGACCGCCCTGCTGGTGGTGGGCATGCTGGTGGTCCCGCGCACGGTCCGCCTCGTGCACCGGCTCGCGCGGCCGGAGACCCTCCTCATCACGAGCCTCGCGCTCTGCTTCGCCGTCGCCTACGTGGCGTTCGCGTTCGGCTACTCGGTGGCCCTGGGCGCGTTCGTGGCGGGGTCCCTGGTGGCCGAGTCGGGCCAGGCCCGCGACGTGGAGCAGCTGGTCCGGCCGGTGCGCGACGTCTTCGCCGCCATCTTCTTCGTGTCGGTCGGGATGCTCATCGACCCCGGGCTGGTGCGGCAGCACTGGGCGGCGGTGGCCGCCTTCACGGCGCTGGTGGTGGTGGGCAAGATCGGGGGCGTGACCGCGGGCTCCTTCCTGTCCGGGGCGGGGCTGCGCACCGCCATCCAGGCCGGCATGAGCCTGGCCCAGATCGGCGAGTTCTCCTTCATCATCGCCGCGCTCGGCACGGCGGCGCGGCCGGCGGGTGAGGTGCTGTACCCGCTCGCGGCCACGGTCTCCGCCCTGACCACGCTGGGGACGCCGTGGCTCATCCGGTCCTCGGGGCCGGTGGCCTCCTACGTGGACCGCAAGCTGCCGCACTCGCTCCAGACGGTGGCCGCGCTGTACGGGAGCTGGGTCGAGCAGCTCCGCGCCTCGCCACGCCGGCGCACGGTGGGCGCGCACGTCCGGCGCCTCGTCCGCGCCCTGCTGGTCGACGCGGCGCTCATCTCGGCGGTGGTGATCGCGACCGCGCTCGCGCTCGAGCCCGCGGCGCGTGCCTTCCAGCAGCGGCTGGGGGTGGCGGCCGCGCTCGCCCACGGCGCCGTGATCGCGGGCGCGTGCGCGGCCGTGGCGCCCTTCGGCGTGGGGCTCGTCCGCAACGGCCGGCGGCTGGGCCTGGTGCTCGCCTCGGCGGCGCTGCCGCGGCGGAGCGGCGGCGCGCTCGACCTGGGGGCGGCGCCGCGCCGGGTGCTGCTCACGCTCCTCGAGCTGGCGACCACGCTGCTCGTCCTCCTCCCCATCGTGGCGGTCACGCAGCCGTTCCTGCCGGGGGCGCCCGGGGCGGTGCTCCTCGCGCTCGTGCTGGCCATCCTGGGGCTCGCCTTCTGGCGCAGCGCGGCCGGGCTCCAGGGCCACGTCCGTGCGGGGGCACAGGTGATCGTCGAGGCGCTCGCGCGGCAGGGCTCCGCCCCCGCCCGCGCCCACGAGGACGCCCTCTCGCGCGTGCGCGCCATGCTCCCCGGACTGGGCGAGCCGGTCGTCGCGCGGCTGCTGCCCGGGGCGCCGTCGGCTGGCCGGACGCTGGCCCAGCTCGGCCTGCGAGGCGCCACCGGGGCGACCCTCCTCGCCATCTCGCGTCCGGAGGGGTCCGTGATGGTGCCGAGCGGGGGCGAGGTCATGCGCCCGGGCGACGTCCTCGCCCTGGCCGGCACGCACGCCTCCATCGAGGCCGCCTGCGAGCTGCTGGGCGCCGAGCGCCTCTCCGACGACGCCGCGCCCGCCGCCCGTCCATGACGCGCAGCCCGGATGGCGCGCCCGGCGACGCGCGGCCGGGCCGTCTCCCCGCCCGGCCTACCGATCGCGCTCCTCGACGAGCACCGCCCGGACCACCGCCTCGCCGGCCGGCGTGACGAGCCGTGCGCCGGGCTTCCAGTGCGCGCGCCGGACGTAGCCCAGCCCCATCCGGCCCTCGGGCGTGTCCACCGCGCTCGTCACCAGCCCCACGTCGGCCCCGTCCGCCGAGAGCGGTGCGCCGGACGCGGCGCCGGCCGGCAGCGCGAGCTGGACCAGCCCCCGCTGCACCTGCCCGCGGAACGTCCCGCGGAGGACCACCTCCTGGCCGAGGTAGCACCCCTTGTCGAAGCTGATCGCGCTGCGGACGAGGCCCGCCTCCATGGGCAGCCGCGAGGCGTCCACGTCGGCGCCGAAGCGCGGCTCGCCCGCCATCACGCGCAGCACCTCGAGGTCCGCCTCCCCGAGCGGGACCGCGCCCGCGCCGAGGAGCTGCTCCCGGAAGCCCGCGGCCTCCTCCGCCACCAGCAGCACGTCGGCGGCGGGCGCGCCCCGGTGGGCGTGATCCCACACCCGCCCGGCGGGCGCGAGCGCGCACGCCACCTC
>JAJYHA010000325.1 GCA_021784995.1 Myxococcales bacterium | reverse complement strand
CCGGTCCAGGATGACGACCCCGTCCGCGATCCCGTCGAGGATCTCCCCCAGCCGCCGCCGCTCCTCCTCCGACGCCGCCACCGCCTGGTCGAGCCGCCAGGCCATGGCGTTGAAGTCGCGGGCCAGCTCCCCCAGCTCGTCCTGCCCGTCGTCGGCCGCCCGCGCCGAGAAGTCGCCCGCGCCGAGGCGGAGCGTCGCCCGCCGGAGGGCGGCCAGCCGCTGCAGGACCGTCTGCTCGACGGCGATCCCCAGGCTGAGGAGCAGGATGGCGAGCGCGGCGATCCCGGCGAGGAGCGCGCCGGCGGTGCTGGCCGCCACCGCCCGGCGCAGCGGGGCGAGCGAGTGATCGACGACGAGCGCCCCGTTCACCGGCCGCGCCCGGTCGTGGCACCCCCAGCAGCGCGGCCCGTTGAGGAGCGGGGTCACGGTCCGCAGGAGGTCGCCGCCGGGCCGCTCGATCGCCTCGGTGCGGGCGGCGCCCGCCGCCGCCGCGCGGAGCCTGGCCATCTCCGGCGAGCCCGGCGCGACGCGGGTGCCGATCGCGCTCCGATCGCTCGACGACACGACGCGCCCGCCGTCGTCGAGGGCCCCGGCCCAGACGACCGTGGGGGTGCGCCCGATGTCGGCGACCAGCCGGTCGAGCGCCGCGCGATCGCCGGTCGTCATCTGGGTCTCGAGCATGCCGCGCAGCTCCTCCCCGTCGACCACGCTCTCCTCCCGGATCAGCGCCAGCAGCGCGCCGCTGGCGTTGCGGGTGGCGAGCCAGAGCGAGCCGGCGACGACCAGGGCGGTGGCCGAGCCCGCCAGCAGGGCGAGCTTCATCCGGAGGCGGGGGCGCAGGGCCGAGGGCAGCGGCGGGAGGGGCACGGGAGCGGGGGCGGCGATCGAGGGGCAGGGCGATGCAGGAGGGGCGCCAAGATCCTCCGGAGCGGCGAGCGGGCCAGGAACCTCGGCGGGGCCGGGAGTTGGCGCGGCGCGCCGCCGGCGCGGGCGAGGGCGGCGGCCGGAGCCCCGCCCGCGGGGGCATGACAGGCCGGCAGGCGCGCTGCCAACCCGTCAGGTCGCGCGCGCGCGCCTCGCCGCCGCGGGGGCGGGGCGCTCCGGTCCGCGGCGACGCGGCCGTCTCCGGGAAACGCCACGGGCGTGGCGCCATTCCCGCCGCGCGGCCGCGATCGCGCGGACCGGCCCAGAGTCCGGGCACGGCCGGTGCAAACCGACCGCGGCGAACCTGGCGCCATGCCCACGTCGCTCCGCCACCGCGCGCTCGCCGCGCTCGCCGCGCTCGCCGCGCTCCCACCGCGCGCCGGGGCCGATCCGGTGGTCTACGACCCGAAGCCGTGCGCCGCCTGCCACGCCGCCGTCACCGCGAGGAAGAACCAGCACCCGGCGCTCGACGCGGGGAACGGCTGCTCCGACTGCCACCAGCCCGCGGGCGCGCCGGGGCGGTGCAAGGATCCGGTCAGCAGCGGGTGGCGGCTCGCCGAGAAGGTCCCGGCGCTCTGCTACGGGTGCCACGACCGGCAGGACGGGGCCCCCTTCGTCCACGGCGCCGTCCTCCTCGGGCGCTGCACCACCTGCCACGATCCGCACTCGTCCGACGAGCCGAAGCTCCTCCGCGCCGGCAAGGCCGCCGAGCTCTGCTTCCGCTGTCACGCGGACGACGTGACCGGCCGCGCCCACGTCCACGGGCCGGTGGGCGACGGCGACTGCCTGGCCTGCCACGGGCCGCACGGCGGTCCGGTCGCGAACGACCTGAAGGAGGCGGTCCCGGGGCTCTGCACCGGGTGCCACGACGCCGTCCTCGGCGGGAAGCACGTCCACGCCGCGGTGTCGCGCTGGGGCTGCACCGCCTGCCACGACCCGCACGCCTCGCCCAACGACCTGCAGCTCCTCGCCCTGCCGAACGCCCTCTGCGTCCGGTGTCACGGCGCCATCGGCGGGGAGCACGTCTTCGTCGCCTTCGACGGCCGCCCGCACCCGCTCGAGGGGAAGCCGGACCCATCGCGGCCCGGCAAGCCGCTGGCCTGCACCTCGTGCCACGACCCGCACGCCAGCGACCAGGAGCACCTCCTCCGCCGCGGTCCCACCAAAGACGAGGTCTGCAACGCCTGCCATGCGAAGCACTGATCGCCTCCTCCGCTCGCCCCCCCTCGCCGGGCTCCTCCTGGCGCTCCTCGCCGGCTGCGCCCACCTGCCGGAGCAGCGGTACGACGTCGTGGTCCCGGCCCCGCCCGATCCGCCGCGCTACCGCCTGGAGTGGGTCTACCGCGGCTCGGACGACTACCGGCGCTCCTCGGCCCTCTCCGACCTGCTCTTCGGCCACGTCTCCGCCGGGGAGAGCCACCGGCTCGCCAAGCCGTCGTCGGTCGTCTCCGACGGGCGCGGGCTCGTCTACGTCAGCGACACCGTCAAGCCGCCCCGGATCGAGATCTTCGACGACGTCAAGAAGGAGGTCCGGATGATCGGGGTCGAGGGGCCGGGGCAGCTGCAGCTGCCGCTCGGGCTGGCCCTCGATCCCGCCGGGACGATCTACGTCGCCGACGCCCGCCGCCGCCAGGCGCTCGCCTTCACCCCCGACGGCGTGCTCCGCGCCACCTACGGCTCGGGCGAGACCCTCACCCGGCCGACCGGCGTCGCCGTCGACGCCGGGCGCGCCCTGCTCTACGTCGCCGACACCGGCGGCCACCGGGTCCAGGTCTTCTCCCTGGCCGACGGGCGGCTCCTGCGCACCATCGGCCACCGCGGGGCCGGCCCCGGCGAGTTCAACTACCCGGAGGCGCTGGCGATCGGCCCCGGCGGCGCGCTCCACGTCGTCGACACCATGAACTTCCGGTACCAGGTCTTCGACCCGGACGGCCGGTTCGTCGCCGAGCACGGGGGCCTCGGCCAGGAGCCCGGCCCGTTGG